>JAUXFK010000069.1 GCA_030623035.1 Deltaproteobacteria bacterium
CAATAAATACCATTTCCCGTCATTCCGGCGAAAGCCGGAATCCAGTGTTTTCAAGCAGTTGCGGATCATCTGGACTCCGGTTTTGACCTGAGTGACGACTTTTTACGAATTCATCATGTATTGGTCAAAAAAATAAAAAAGGCTCAGAAATATTCCTAAGCCTTTTTTTTATGGCTGGGAGACCAGGATTCGAACCTGGGTTGACGGAGTCAGAGTCCGTAGTCCTGCCACTGGACCATCTCCCATTGGTTTTGTAAACTATTTGGTTTATGAAAGGTTCAATTTTTATTTACATATAAATAAACACAGCTATCAAAAAAAGTCAACAAAAATATACAGATCGATTCATTTGTAGCGAATTTAGAATCTTCAAAATGACTCAAATTGCAAGGAAAATACGATTTAAATCATAAAAAAACTTATAGCTCCTAAAGACGGCTAAAAAATTACAGTTCGCCTTTTGTAACCTCAGCAATCCAGTTAAGATAATCCGTTGACCCAGAAAGAATAGGCAGGGAAATGATCTCTGGAACATCATAGCTATGCAGCTTAAGTACCCTATCCACAATTTCGTCAAATAATGCGGCTTTGCTTTTCATGATTAAAAGGGTTTCACTTTCATCGCAAATCTCACCCTTCCAGTGGAATATCGATCTGATCTGGGGAATGATATTTGCACATGCTACCAATTCATCATCTACAAGAGTCTTTCCGACCTTTAAAGCCTCTTCGTAAGAACCTGAAGTCACAAAAATTACAATGTAATCACTCTTTGCCATCGATTACCTCACATATATGGGGTTTGAGAATATCCAGGCCGCCTTTTTCTTAAAAAATACTGGACGTAAAAGTTCCACGCGGTAGACCCCCTTCTCATCTACTTCATATCGAAGTACTCTATCCATTATGCTTTTGATTTGCTTACCATTTCTAATGAGCCTTATAATGGCCTTTTTTGGAGATTCAGCAATGAGAATCATGCCCTTTCTAAATTCAACCTCTTCCCCCATAATCGCCTCTTTATCTTCCCACCTGACAAAGAAACGAAATCCACGGGAATCTCCTATCATGTCATTTGATACAAAGCAGTTGCCCTTTTTCAGTGCAGAGTAGACACGTAATTTATCATCTTTGAAGTTCCTTGTCAATGGACGGGTAAGCAATATATGGGTATTAATCGCTCTGAACAGGAAGCGATAAGGGAAAATTATCCAAGAGAGAGCCCCTCTTTTAAAAGTATAGTCATGTGCATCTGAGTCCCCGATTGCCACAATCTTTCTCTTTTGGGATTCTGTATCCCATCTTTCCAATGTCTTATAGTTCGGATACCGGATTGCATCTCCCGGGTTATAGTAGTAATATAAAGCGGTTAAAATGCTTTGTGCCTTACCCTTCCAGTCAGAAGAATAATTCCATATCGATATGCCGACATAGCCATCGACTGTCCAATCATTCCATGTAAATCCATGACCCCCATCTATAAAAGGAGACCCCCTCTCAAAAGGATGAGCAATAAACCCAAAACCTCCCTGTCTATTTACTTCATCGATAACCTGTTGAGGATTACTGTCACTATCTGGTATAATATCATATACATCGTAGGCCAAATAATGGTTACACCTTTTGTTGACCTCTATACCGATCAATACCAGTACGTCTTCATACCAGCCTTCCTTCCCGTCATGAAGCCCTTTAAGTGTATTATGATCATTAAAGCAGATAAAATCCAACCCGGTTTTTTGGGCTATCCGGGCTATATCTTCGATGCTTTTTGTCCCATCAGAAGATGTGGAATGTATATGCATATTTCCCACATATTCAAATAATCTATTTAAAATCTTCTTTTCATCCAAAGTCTTCATTCCCATATATAAAATAGCCTCCTATTCGCACATATTCTTAACTTGACATAAAAACTGATTTAATTATATTATAAGCTTATATGAAATGGTAGTTTCTAGTCCAGCAGTTTTGATAAGAAACCGCATTTTTTACGGACTGTTACCCAAAAAAAATCCTTTGAGAGCTCATTAAAATTTAAACAAGACGAATCGGGATTTGGGCAACAGTCCGTTTATATGTATTATGCAGAAAATATACGCACCGATCTTTTCCTTCCGAAATAGGAAGCTGTTTTTCTGTTAAGAATAGGGCCTATCTTTTCGCCGGCCTTATTCATAATTACAAAGCAGCTTATGTATTCATGATAAGGTTTTACGTTTTGATATTTGTTTAAAAGTTCCAAGTTCAAATCTTAGCTCAATTAATAAAGGAGTGCATTTTTATGTCGAATAGTTTAACGAATCAGATAATCGCTTCTCATAATTACGAATTAAACAGAGTGCATCATGGTTATTCCAATAGGACACTAAAGGTTGACCTTAAAAGAAAGGCCTTTGAAATAAAGCCAGTCACTGATATTATGAAGGACCGGTTCATAGGGGGCAAGGGGTTCGACCTCTATCTTCTATGGCATGCTGTAAACAGGAATACCAAATGGGATAGTCCGGAAAATGAGATATGTATCGCCGCAGGTCCACTCGGTGGAACGCCGATATGCCCGGGCTCTGGAAAGTCAATCGTCACTGCGATCTCTCCTTTAACCGGAAACGTCATAGATAGTAATGTAGGGGGTTATTTTGGCCCTTATCACAAGTTTGCCGGATTCGATGCATTAGAGATACAGGAAAAGGCAGATAAGGAAGTTGTAATAATTATAGACGGGTTAATGGGCACTCTGACAATGGAATACCCCCCTCAAGAACTCTCGAACGAGGCATACGAGATCACCGGATACTACCATCGTAAGTTAGGAAAAGAGAGCCAGAGGGATATATCTGTTGTCTGTTCAGGAACAGCAGCTAAACATACCTTCTTTGGATGTCTGAACTTTTCATGGTATGATACGGCACGAAAGGAAGTAAGGATAAAACAGGCCGGCAGGGGAGGTATCGGCACAGTATTCTCTGATAAGAAAATAAAGGCTATTGTAGTAAAGAGTCCAAAAGTTTCAATAGGGCTCAATGATCCTGCAGACAGTGAAGTTCTTTTGAGGATTGGGAGGGCTCATTCCTCTGAGATACGAGAAGTTGATCCTAACCAGAATGAGATGTCAACCATTGGGACAACGCACCTTGTTACGATTATGGACGACTACGACCTTCTTCCCATTAATAACTTTAAATTTGGACGCCATAAGGATGCCTGGAAGATGGGGAGTGAGGAATACAGGAAACGGTTTAATCCAGGGTTCGATGGATGTTGGATGGGCTGTGCAGTCGCATGTGCCCATTGTGTAAAAGATTTTGCGTTAATGACAGGCCCCAAGAAAGGTGAAAAGGTCCTTGTAGACGGGCCTGAATATGAGACGATATCAAGCTGCGGTTCCAATTGCGGCATATTCGATGCTGACCATGTTATAGAGGCAAACTATTGGTGTGACACATACGGCCTGGACACCATATCAGTCGGAACTTCCATTGCTTTTGCAATGGAATGTTATGAAAAGGGGCTTATTACCAAAGAACACACAAAGGGGCTTGAACTAAACTTCAGAAACAAGGATGCTTTCTTAGAGCTGATACACCAGATGGCCGAGGGGGAAGGATTCGGAATTATTGTGGGAAAAGGCGTTAGAAAGATGAAGGAGATATTCCACAAGGAATACGGTGCTGACCGAGACTTTATGAATGACATTGGAATGGAGGCAAAGGGGCTTGAGTTTTCTCAGTACATCTCCAAGGAGTCACTGGCACAACAGGGCGGATATGGCCTTGCCCTCAAAGGCCCGCAACATGATGAGGCATGGTTGATATTTTTGGACATGGTGCAGAATTACATGCCTGATTTCGAAGAAAAGGCCGAAGCACTCCACTGGTTCCCCATGTTCAGGACATGGTTTAGTCTCTGTGGCCTTTGCAAGCTACCCTGGAATGATGTGCAGCCTGCAGACAATAAGGATACACCCGAACCTGCCAAAGTAATGAAACACGTAAAATGGTATTCTCAATACTTTGGCGCAACTACCGGAAGACCGATAGACCCTGATGGCATGATCAAAATGAGCGAAGTGGTATACAATTTTCAGAGGATATTCGGGCTGAAGATGGGTTATGGAACAAGGGCAGATGATCATATTCCATATAGGGCTATGGGACCCGTCACTGAGGAAGAATACCTTTCAAGGCAGGAGAGATACGATAATCAGCTTAAGGAGTTACTTGACGTCAATCCTGCTACCATGTCTACAACCCAGAAGATGAAAACCCTAAGAAGATACCGTGAGGAAAGATACGAAAAACTAAAAGATGCGGTTTATAAGAGGAGGGGGTGGACAAAGGAAGGTATACCACGCCTTGAGAAGGTAAAAGAGTTAGGAATCGATTTCCCCGATGTGGTTGAACTTATAAATAAATATCAATAAGCGTTTTATTTACAACCAGGTGTTATAATGATAATTGTGGATGGGAAAAAACTGGATTGGATTCGAGGGGAAGAGATAGAGATGACCATAAAGAGGGCTGAATCATATCATCCTTTTATGATCATCTCCCTTAACGGCAAATGGATTAGAAAAGAAGAATGGGGAAGAAAGAAGGTAAGAAACGGGGATGAGATAAGAACCCTTTTGATGATAGCCGGTGGTTAAGGGTTTGAACAAAACTGATAAATTACACAAGAGGTTGATATGATAATTCATGGCTTTGTCCTTCTTTTCATAGCTTATCTCTTAGGTTCTATACCTACAGGGGTTATCCTGTCGAGTTATTGGGGAAAGATCGACATCAGAAAGGAAGGCAGCAGAAATATTGGAGCAACAAATGTATATAGAACTCTAGGAAAAAGCCTGGGGGCACTTACCCTTTTAGGGGATATATTAAAGGGACTGATCCCAGTGGCTATTGCAATCTGGCTTTTAAAGTCAGAGATATGGATTGGTTTAACCTTGCTTTCTGCTTTCCTTGGACATATTTATCCAATCTTTCTAAAATTTAAGGGAGGTAAAGGTGTAGCCACTGCATTAGGTGTCTTCGTTATAATTATTCCCTGGGCTGTTTTAATTTCCTTTTTGGTCTTTGCCGGAACACTTTATAAATGGCGATATGTTTCCCTTAGCTCTATAACGGCTACAGGAAGCCTGCCTCTCTGGATTTTTTTGCTCTCATATTCAAAGGTTTATTTAATCTTTAGCATAATCGTTGCTGGGCTTGTAATATTTAAACACCAGGATAATATCAAAGACTTGATAAATGGAGAGGAATCGAGGATAGATCGGTAGTATTCATACATTAAATACAGGTAAAAGCATGGAAAGATGCTTAAGTTGTGGTAAGGAATCCAGATTGATTTCCAAGGCATTTATGTCTTGTGTTGATTGTATCCGAAAAGATTTTAATAAAGTCAGACCTCGCATAGAAGAGACCCACTACCATTCAAGGGAAGCATTCTCTCTTCCATTAAGAGCACCGAAGGAAACAGATGGCGTAAAGTGTAATATTTGTGCAAGTGAATGCATGATCCCAAATGGAGGAAGAGGCTTTTGCGGACTTCGTCAAAATCAGGATGGAAAATTAACAGGGGCAGGCCCTAATGAAGGAAATCTGTCTTTTTATTATGATTCCCTTCCCACCAACTGTGTGGCTGACTGGGTTTGCCCGGGAGGAACAGGGGCAGGATACCCTGGTTTTGCTTATTCATCAGAGGCCGAATATGGATACAAGAATCTGGCTGTATTCTATCATGCCTGTTCATTTAACTGCCTGTACTGCCAGAACTGGCAATACCGTAAAAGGGTATATCAAGAGCCGAGAATCTCCCCTGATTACCTGGCGGATTGTGTCGACACCCATACCCCATGTATATGTTTTTTCGGCGGAGACCCTTCCCCTCAGCTACCCCATGCCCTCCTTGCTTCTCGAATCGCATTAGAAAAGAACAAAGACAGGATTTTGCGTATATGTTGGGAGACGAACGGTGCGATGAATCCGAGGTTACTCGATGAGGCAGCAGAACTGTCTTTGAAATCAGGAGGATGTATAAAAATTGATTTAAAGGCATGGAATGAATCTGTTCATCAAGCCCTAACCGGTGTGAGTAACAAAAGAACTCTGGAAAACTTTAAGAGGCTGGTCTCTATGATAAAAAAAAGACCCCATCCACCGCCTCTGATAGCGAGCACACTCTTAGTCCCAGGATATGTGGATGAAGAGGAGGTATCGAATATAGCAAGGTTCATCGCTTCTTTGAATCCGGAAATACCTTATAGCCTTTTGGGATTCTATCCCCACTTTTACATGGCCGATCTTGGGAGAACATCCAGAAAGCATGCATTAAGATGTAAGGAATTGGCGGAAATGGAGGGCTTGAAGAATGTTAGAATCGGTAATATCCATCTGCTTAGCAATGACTATGCTTAAAAGAGATGAATGAAAGGAGTACATATATGATTTTTCCTAAAGATTTGAAATATACAAAAGAACACGAGTGGGCCAGGCTTGAAGGCAAAGAGGTTGTTGTTGGAATTACTGATTTTGCTCAGGGTGAACTCGGAGATGTTGTATATGTGGAGCTTCCAGCCGAGGGAGAAAAGGTAGAGAAGGATAAGCCCTTTGGGGTTATAGAGTCTGTAAAGGCTGTCTCTGATCTCTACTGCCCCATAAATGGTGATATAATTAAGATTAATACTGCATTGGATGAAACCCCGGAAAAGGTTAATGAGGATCCTTATGGTGAAGGGTGGATCGTAAGGGTTATGCCTTTCGATATCTCTGAATTAGAAACCCTACTCTCTGCCAGTGAATACGAGAAATTCATAAAAGAAGATAAATAGAATCTATGGGACAGAATCAAAAGACCAAGAACCTGAGTAAGTTAATGTCTTACATCCTGAGACATCGACCAGATGAGTTTGGACTCGTACTGGATGAAGAAGGATTTATATCCCTAGAAGAGCTGCATAAAGCCATCATCGAAGAAGAAGGATGGTCATATGTGCGCACAGGTGATATCTTGCATGTTGTCCATACCAGTGACAAAGAGCGGTTCCAAATCGATGGGAAACAAATAAGAGCCGCTTACGGCCACTCTTTTCCTGTGAATATCAAATATGAGCCTTCTGTGCCCCCAAAGATACTATACCATGGAACCCGATTAAAGACATATCCCAGTATCCTGCAAAATGGTTTAAGGCCTATGGGGCGTCAGTATGTACACCTTACCACTTCAAAAGAGTTAGCCCTTCGTATCGGTCGTCGACGAACCGCAGAGCCCATCCTCTTGATAATAAATTCCAAAAGGGCATATGAGGGAGGTATTGTCTTCTATAGAGCAAACGAACTGATCTACCTGGTTGAAACATTGCCTGTTGCATATATAAACGGTCCCCCCCTTCCTAAAAGAAGTAAGGAAAAAGACGTAAAGAAGAAAAAAGAAACGGAGACAGAGGTCTTAGAAAATATCTTATTCGCCACCAGATTACATCCCCATAAGCACTTCAAAGAAAATAAGAGAAAGAGAACATCCAGGAAGAGAGGAGCCAGAAAATAGTAACTTTCGCATAAAAAGTATTGTTGACTTTCAATGGGATCTGTATTAATAACTTAGTGACGAATGAACTCTCTAAAAATTAAACAACCAGGAAAAGGCGAAAATGGAGAAAAGTCCATTATTAAAGGTTAGAAACAGGTTATTCCTTTTATCTATCGCATCTGTTTTCATACTCTTATTGAGCATAGATAATGCCAATGGGCAGGCAAAATACCCAAAGCCCAAAGGTGCTGTAAACGATTTTGCGAATGTCATCTCTTTGGATGATGAAAGGCGAATCGAATCTCTTGCCCACGAAGTTTTACAAAAGACCGGTACAGCCATAGTTGTTGCAACAGTCGATACTGTTGGTGACCTGGATTACTTTACATACGCCAATGAACTCTATCAAGACTGGGGTATAGGTAAAAAGGGGGAAGATAAGGGGGTTCTGATCTTCCTGACATTAAAGGAAAGAAAGCTCAGAATAGAGACAGGCTATGGTGTCGAAGGGATACTTCCGGATGGACTTGTAGGTCAGGTAATGGATGATTATATGATACCATACCTAAAGAATGAGCAGTTTGGGAAAGGGATAATGAATGGTGTGATTGTAATTGCATCCATAATCGCTAAAGATGCCCGAATCAAACTGACCGGACAGCCGATGGTTAAAAGAACCCTGCCAAAGAAAAGAAGTTCGGCACTTGGATTTCTTCCCATTCTTATTTTCATCATTTTTTTCTTTGCGCTAGCCCGCTCAAGAACAGGCATCTTACCTCTTTTGCTCTTGATGATGATGGGAAGAGGCGGAGGTTTTGGCGGAGGCTTCGGAGGGGGGTTCGGCGGAGGTTTTGGTGGCTTTGGAGGCGGCATGAGCGGCGGAGGTGGAGCAGGCCGTAGTTTTTAAAAAAGGAGATGCGCAAAATGGGTAAGATCCCAAATGACCCAAAAGAGATATTTGAAGAGTTCGCAACAGATTACAAGAATGCCTTCGACAATGATCTGATATCCATAATTCTCTATGGCAGTGGCGCAAGTGGAGATTATATTCCTAAAAAATCCGACTTGAATTTTCTCATTGTTTTGTCTGAAAAAGGTATTCAGACCCTTGAAAAATCCTTTAAGATCATATCAAAATGGAGAAAGAGGAAAGTCAATACCCCGCTTTTTTTAACAAAAGGTTATATAATGTCTTCTCTTGATACATTTCCCATTGAATTCTTAAACATGAAGATGAATTATGCTCTGGTCTACGGAGAAGATGTGCTTTCTGATCTCACTTTTGAAAAGGAGCATATAAGAATCGAGTGTGAAAGGGAGTTGAAGGCAAAACTTCTTCAATTGAGACAAGGATACCTGGAAACATCTCACAGGACGGGAAATATGCAACTGTTCATTGCCGGTTCGATCACGACATTCATCGCTATATTTAAGGCTATCCTGTATTTAAAAGACATAAAAGTTCCTACCCATAAAGATCAGACGCTTGCCCTTACGTGTGAGAAGTTTAATCTGGATTATGAGATATTTTCAATGTTACTGAGCATAAAGAAAAAAGAAAAGAAACCTTCCAGAGATGAGATGGATTCATTAATACACGGATATATCAGTGAAATAAAACGGATTTCATCGATTGTTGATACAATGGATATAAATGATTCGCCATGAAAAATGGAACTTATAATTCGATGATTTATTGACACTGTAAGCTCAGCAATTTTGAAATTTTATCAGATTCAACGGTGATCAAATTTTAACCCGTGCAGAACTCACATCTTTCCCCTGTTTTTTCTAAACGCTCACTAAGACGTTCGAACAGTTGCACGAATTAAAATTTGACCACCGTTGAATCTGTTTTGATGCCATCTATTTCATAAAGCTAAAATAATACAAAAGTAATAAAGAGTTATAAGGAGGAAAAGAGATGGGTAAAGCCGGTAAGATTGGAATCATTATTGCTGTAGTCCTTATTATTTTAGTTATATCCATATATTCCTTTTTCAAGGGAACCTATAACAGATTTGTTGACCTTGATGAAGGTGTAAAAGGGGCATGGGCCCAGGTAGAAAACCAACTTATGAGGCGCTACGATCTGATCCCCAATTATGTTGAAACTGTAAAAGGATATGCCAAGCATGAAAAAGAAGTATTAATTAAGGTAACCGAGGCCAGATCCAGGGTTGGAGGAGCAAAGAGCGTTTCAGAAAAGATCGAAGCCAATAATCAATTAAGCTCTTCTTTAAGCAGGCTTTTGGTCGTTATTGAAAGATATCCTGACTTAAAAGCGAACCAAAACTTCATCCGTCTTCAAGACGAACTCGCAGGGACTGAAAACAGAATTGCTGTGGAACGAATGAGGTATAATGAGGCAGTCAAGAAGTATAATATCAGGATACGGTCATTTCCGGACAACATCCTTGCAAATATGTTCGGATTCGATGAGGCAGATTTCTTCCAGGCTCCCGAGGAGGCAAGCACAGCTCCCAAGGTAAAATTTTAAAAGGGATATAAATTCAATGAAGAGTATAATCAAATCAGGAAGTATCATAAGTGTTTCGATTGTATTGCTTATAGCTTTCACAACTATTACAATCGAGGCCAATGGGATCACAGATACCCCTGTCATCGTTATCCCGAAAAGCGAGATTGACTTAAAAGAGGTAAGAGAGGGTACACTTTTAGAGCACGGCTTTACTGTATATAACAAAGGCAACAGCCTCCTTGAAATAAAGAGAGTAAAGACAACCTGAGGATGCACTCTCGTTCGGTTCGACCGTACGATTCCTGCCGGCGGTAAGGGAGAGGTTAATTTAAAGATAGATACGACCGGATTGCACAAAATCATACATAAAAAAGCGACCATCTTCAGTAATGATCTCGAGAGTCCAAAACTCATTGTTTCTATCAAGGCCAAGGTTAAACCCATTATCTCTATTCATCCACGTTCCGTCTCTTTAAGGGGGAAAAAGGATGTACCAATCGTTAAGCAAGTCACTGTAATTGCACATGAGGATATTCCACTTGATATTACGCCTGTTCGATTTACTTTATCCGATAAGACATCTTATGATATTGAAACCATTGATAAGGGAAAGACCTATCGTATTACCTTCCGCAATAAATGGAAAATAAGAGGAGCATACCGAGGCGTTTTAGAATTGAAAACCAACTATCCTGATAAACCGTTGCTCAAAATAAAAATCTATGGTTTTATACAGTAGCGGCATCCCCCATCCCCTCTTCCAAGAACTCATTTCCGGCAAGGAATACCTCTATTTATAGCTTGACTTTCCCAAACAAAATAGAGTAGTATACGTTCATTTTTATAGCCCAAAATTATTGCTACTAAAAGGAGACGGATGCTCTATGAAAAAACTCGACGCGCAGAAACTCAGAAATGTCAGTATCATCGCTCATGGGGGCGCAGGAAAGACCTCTTTAGCTGAGGCCATGTTATTTACTACAAAGGCGACCGATCGTTTAGGAAGAGTAGACAATGGAACTTCAATCATGGATTATGAACCTGAAGAGATCAAGAGGAAGATTACGATAAGTTCTTCCTTACATCATTTCGATTGGCAAAAACATAAGGTCAATATAATCGATACTCCTGGAGATGGAAACTTTAATAACGATTCAAGAAATGCCCTCTTTGTTTCTGATGGTGCAGTTGTTGTTATTGATGCAACTTCAGGGATAAAGGTTCAAACAGAAAGACTCTGGCAATACTGTAATGATTTGGGGATTCCCAGGCTGGTATTTCTAAATAAGATGGATAGGGAAAGGGCATCTTTCTCTAATATCATAGATGAGATAACAAGAACATTCGAAATAAAAACTGTAACCACTTATCTCCCAATAGGTGCAGAAGAGTCATTTAGAGGAGTAGTGGATCTGATAAAGATGAAGGCCCTGATCTATAAAAAAGACGAAAGTGGAGACTATACTGAGGAGGAAATCCCCCAGGAACTTCTGGATGAGGCTACTGAATTAAGAGGGAAAATGGTAGAAGATATTGCTGAGGCCTCTGATGATCTATTGGAGAAATACCTCGAAGGCGAAGAATTGACCAATGACGATCTACTGATGGGGCTGAGGGAAGGAACATTACAAATGAAATTTGTTCCCGTATTATGTGGCTCAGCACTGAAAAATATTGGGACGCAACCTCTTATGGATATAATTGTTCACTGTCTACCCTCTCCAGTAGAAACAGGCGAACGTATGGGGATGAATCCAGCGAAAAATACGGAAGAGGTTCGTAAACCAGATGAAAGTGAGCCCTTCTCTGCATTTGTATTTAAAACCATCGCAGATCCATATACTGGGAAATTAACTCTTTTTAGAATATATTCAGGCATATTGAATTCTGATTCAACGATATACAATGCAACGAAAGAAGAGAAAGAAAGGGTAGGGCAAGTATTTCAAATAGAAGGGAAAAATCAAAAACCGATA
>JAUXFK010000222.1 GCA_030623035.1 Deltaproteobacteria bacterium
AGGCGAAGATTTTAACCGCAGGAATATATTGACATATTTCGAGGATTAAAATCTGAGCCTGACGCAGAGATTGGGCAAAAGGGCCATTTATGGATGGGCACTAAGTAAGTTAAGAAAGGACAGGGGGGAAAGATGCGAGTTCTGCACAGGTTAAAACTTGATTGCCGTTGAAGCTTGGCGAGTGCTTTCTGTTTCATAAGGCTAAAATAATACCTATTTTTTTAATTGTATCCATTAAATTTGACACTACATATAGTAGGGGAATTTATTTTGGATACAAGATATTGAATTAGTCATCCAGAAAATCAAAAAAATTAAAAAAATTAAATATTTATCTTGACAATGAAACCACCAATATATAAAGTGTGCCTAGAAATGGTAAAAAGTGGTATAAAATGGTAAATTAAGGCATAAGGGGATTGGAGTTGTTATGTTTCGTGGAAGATATGAACATACAATAGATCCAAAAGGCAGAGTCAGCCTCCCTGTCAAGTTTAGAGACATCTTAAATGAAAGATACGATGACCGATTGGTGATTACCAACTTCGATTCCTGTCTCGTGGCCTATCCCTATGATGAATGGACGCTATTAGAGGAAAAGGTAAGCTCTCTATCGATGCTTAAAAAGGATGTTACATCCTTTCAACGTTTCTTCATATCTGGGGCAACAGAATGTAGCATAGACAAACAGGGGAGAATACTCATTCCCCCTATCCTGAGGGAATATGCAAAACTGGAGAAAGATATCGTCTTTGCCGGGATGATAAAGAAGATAGAAGTCTGGAGTAAGGATAGATGGGAACAAGTGTTTGCCAAAGCGAAAGATGATTTTAACCAGATAAGTGAAAATTTAGGAGATTTGGGGATATAGTACATATATAGGAAGGTAACCCGTGTTAGCCCAGAGATATATCAATGGCATCTTGATAATCGATACGAGTGGAGATATAGATACCCAAAGCATGGAAGAGATTAAGCGTATAATTTCAAAACAGATAGACAATAATAAATACTGGGTTGTACTTAATTTAAGTCAAACCGAGCATATCAATTACTTATGTATCGAAACCCTTATGGAAAGGGTTATGAAACTACGACAGTACCATGGTGATATCAAATTGGTGGGCTTAAATGATTATCTGGAGAATATATTCAAGGTAGCAGGTGCTGATAATCAATTTAATAGCCATGACTCCGTTGAGAATGCGGTAAAGAGCTTTGAGAGAGAGGGACAATATTGAGCATCTTCCAGTATTGGTAAAGGAAGTATTGGAAGGCCTTAACTGCCAGCCAGGCGGGCTTTATGTCGACGCTACCCTGGGCGGTGGAGGGCATTCTCTGGAGATATTAAAATGTAGCTCCCCAAATGGGAAATTGATAGGAATAGATTGGGACGAAGAGGCAATCAGAGTTGCCGGCAGCAGGTTAAAGGGGTTTCAACACAGGCTAACAATAGTTCATGACAACTTCAAGAATCTGCATAATATCCTGATGGATCTAGGAGTAGATGCGGTTGATGGGATATTACTCGATTTAGGGGTGTCTTCAATGCAGTTAGGAGATAGAAATAGGGGTTTTAGCTTTAAACTTGAAGGGCCAATCGATATGCGTATGGACAGAAGCTCCATGGTTAAGGCATTTGATCTGGTTAATATCCTTCCTGTACGAGAGCTTGAACAGATCCTTTGGAAATACGGTGAAGAGCGTTTTGCAAAAAGGATTGTCAGGTCAATTGATGACCACAGGAAGAAATTCCCCATAACTACAACCAGGCAACTAGCGGATATTATACGCACAGCTATGCCACACAAGCATCATCCGAAGAAAATCGATCCTGCGACAAAGACCTTTCAGGCAATTCGGATTGCCGTTAATGATGAACTAATAAACCTCGAAACTGTTATTTCAGGAAGTATTGATCTTATTAAAAAGGATGGGAGATTTTGTATCATATCTTTTCACTCACTTGAGGACAGGATTGTCAAACAATCATTCAGATTAAACGAGGGAAGATGTACATGCCCCTCTGATATGCCTCAGTGTAGCTGTCTCAAGGAGCACAAGATAAAAATATTGACCAAAAAACCAATCACTCCATCTGAAAATGAGAAGAGAAAAAACCCAAAATCGAGAACCGCCAAATTAAGGGTTGCTGAAAGACTATAACAATGTATTGAGGATGTTTTATGCAAAGAATCGTTGCAAAAAGACCTATCTTCAATAAAAGCGCCCCAAAAAATCCTGCCTTTATAGGACATTTAAGTAAAAACTCCTACAATATCTTGCTGTCTCTTATTATTACAGCCATAGCGATATCATGTTCTCTATTTTGTGTTTGGTCGCATAATCAGGTTATAAATCTAGGTTATAAAGCCAGTCAAGCAAATACAGAGAGCGAAGAACTGCTCCAATTAAATAAGAAACTGAAATTGGAGATAGCCACCCTCACCTCACCAAACCGTGTTGAGGGAATTGCAAAGAAGAAACTTAGGTTAATATCTCCGAAACCAGACCAACTGGTCATAATCAAATGATAAACTGATCAATGAAATGGCTCAGGTTTAGGATATTTATAATACTTGTCGTCTTTATCATGGCCACCATTGCAATTTCAGCTCGTGCCTATCAGCTACACGTACTGAAGAACAAAGAACTGAGTCAACTTACTGAAAACCAAATTAAGAGGGTTATTACCGTAGCTCCAAAAAGGGGCATCATATATGATTGTAAAAGAGAAGAGATGGCCATAAGTATCGATGTAGCTTCTATATATGCACAGCCTTCTAAAGTAACCAACAAAAGAGAATATGCCAGGAAACTTTCACGCATTCTAAAAATAAAAAGAAAAGACCTGATAAAGAAATTGAACAGCGATAAATCCTTTGTCTGGATTAAAAGAAGGGTTACCCCGGCTCAGTCAAAGAAAGTCGAGAGCTTGAATCTAGATGGCATAAATTTTCTTACTGAGGCTAAAAGATTCTATCCGAGCAGTGAGATAGCCGGCAATGTTATTGGGTTTGTCGGGATGGACTCTAAGGGGTTAGAAGGTCTGGAACTCAAATATAACAACGACCTTAAAGGTGAGGCAACTTACTCGGTTGTACAAAGAGATGCTCTGGGGAGAATAATCTTTGGTAAGCGGTTAAAGCAAAGGAAAAACGTAATGGGAAATGAGCTGATACTTACCATTGATAAAACGATTCAGTATATAGCGGAAAAAGAACTGAGGAAAGCGGTTCGGAAAACCAGGGCAAAAAGCGGGACTGTTGTTGTTATGCGGCCTGATACAGGCGAGATACTGGCCGTAGCCATACAACCACAGTATAATCCCAACGTCTTTTGGAAGTATAAACCTTCTTTTTGGAGAAACAGAGCAGTAACGGATAGTTTTGAACCGGGATCAACATTTAAAGTCTTTCTGTTAGCAGCAGTGCTCGATGAAGGCGTTGTGTCTCAAAGAGACATCTTCTTTTGCGAAAACGGTTCTTATCGTGTCGGCAAAAACACTATAAATGACATCCATCCCCATGCATGGCTAACTATAAAGAAAATAATAAAATACTCCAGTAACATAGGTATATCCAAGGCAGGAGAAAGGTTGGGAAAGGAAAAATACTATCAATATATAAGAAAATTCGGATTTGGAGAGAAGACAAATGTCAACTTGCCGGGAGAGACGAAGGGGTTGGTACGATCACCCAAAAATTGGAACAGGATAGACATCGATACCATATCCTTCGGACAGGGGATTTCGGTTTCTGCTATTCAATTAATCACAGGGCTTTGTACAATTGCAAATAAGGGATTCTTAATGAGACCTTATGTAGTGAAACAGATCGTCACCTCCGATGGGAAGGTTATAAAAGAGTTCAAACCTCATATTGTAAGAAGGGTCATCTCTGAAAAAACCGCCAGAGATGTTACATCAATATTAAAATCCACAGTAAAAAAAGGTGGGACAGGTACACGGGCATTTATAGATAGCTACGAAGTAGCAGGTAAGACTGGAACTGCTCAAAAAGCCAATCCGTCTACAGGCGGTTATTTTAGAGACAGGCATATCGCTTCATTTATGGGGTTTGTCCCTGCGGATGATCCTGAAATAGCGATACTGGTAGTAATTGACGAGCCTGAGGGGACTCCATATGGAGGAGAAGTTGCTGCCCCCGTATTTAAGGCATGTGCAGAAAAAACACTCGATTATATGGGGATATCACCCAAAAGCATCCTGGTAAAGCGGAATCCCGACCGTTTGAAAACACTCGCCGTGAAAAAAAGGTTTAAAAAACAAAAAGAATTTATTGCACCGGTTAAATCAAAGAAGTTTATGATGCCCGATCTTACCGGATTAAGCATGAGACAGGCACTCAAAACTCTGCATGGTTCGAATATAGATATAAAAATCACAGGAAGCGGTAGAGCAATAAAGCAAAGCGTAAAGCCGGGAAGGTTAATCAGTGATGGAGATAAATGCTGGATTCAGTTTCAACAACCATCATAACCAGGGTAAATTCATACCTCACTTTTAACCATGATGAATTCGTAAAAAGTCGTCACTCAGGTGAAAACCGGAGTCCAGATGATCCGCAACTGCTTGAAAACACTGGATTCCGGCTTTCGCCGGAATGACGGGAAATGGTATTTATTG
>JAUXFK010000240.1 GCA_030623035.1 Deltaproteobacteria bacterium
CACCATTCAATTCAGTATCTCCATTATAACCTATTTCAGATATAAAATGTGAGGTAATCCCCTGTTCTTTCTAAACGCTCAGACAGTACACGCATTAAAATTTGATTGCCGTTGAAGCTTGCTGATCGTTTTCTATTTCATAGCGCTAAAATGATACAATAGTTGATTTATTTTTGTTTACTCCGTTACCTTCGAAAATTGTCCCATTTTGTATAAAAGCCGAAAAAAAGAATATATTTCGAAGATTAAAATTTGAACTAATGCTGAAATTGGACAAAATAGGGCGTTTTTCAAATGTCTCGATAGAAGATTGAAAATTTTTAAATAAGTTATGTTTATATGAATTTGTGTCCATCCAGAAATGAGCAATTTTGTTCAAGGTCAAGGGAGGTGAAGATTTTAACCGCAGGAATATATTGACATATTTCGAGGATTAAAATCTGAGCCTGACACAGAGATTGGGCAAAAGGGCCATTTCTGGATGGATACAAATTTGATAAAAAGGATATATCTTTAGCATATAGACACATTGACAGAAAAAGGGTTTCACCTTGAGTTTTGTGATAGCAGTGGCAGGGAAAGGGGGGATAGGTAAAACAACCTTAACAGGGTTAATCATACGGAACCTTAGAAGAAGAGGCAAAGTTCCCATACTGGCTGTCGATGCGGATTCCAATGTGAACTTGGCAGAGACGATTGGGTTCGAAGAGGGGAAGACTGTTGGCGCGGTCAGGGAAAGCTTTTCCTCTGAGTTATCCAGCATTCCGTATGGTATGGATAAAGACACCTTTCTTGAACTAAAGCTCAATGAGGCAATGGTAGAAGGTAAGGATGTGGATATCCTGGCTATGGGGAGGGGAGAGGGGCCGGGGTGTTATTGCCCTGTAAACAATATGCTGAGAAGGTTTTTAGATGTTCTTGCTAATAACTATCCTTTTGTTGTAATCGACAACGAAGCAGGGATGGAACACCTTAGCAGACGTATATTGCAGGCGATAGACGTATTATTAATCGTCTCAGATACTACCCCAAAAGGGGTCAGAACAGCAGGAAGGATCAGAGACCTTATAAGGGAGCTTCAACTATCAATAAAAAACTCTTATTTTGTTATCAACAGAATCCAGGGGGAATTGGAGACTACCATACAGACTGAGATGGAAAAACAGGGCTTCGATTCATTTTACGGAATTCCGATGGACAGTTTGATCTGCGAATACGATCTAGCATTGAAACCCTTGACAGATTTGCCTGAAGAATCTATTGCAGTGAATGCAGTTAATAAAATGTTGTCTGAAATCCTTTAGAAATTGTTTTTTTATTAAAAACTGAGCGATTCATTAAATCCTTTACATTAAAAGGTTTATTAAATTTAAAAAATCAACTTGGGGAGGGGAGAAGATGGCGGCAAAGATAATTAGCGGGACAGAGGTAGCCAAGCAGATTAGAGAAGAGTTGAAAAAGGAAGTAGAGGAGTTAAAGGAGAAGCACAGCGTAGTGCCTGGGTTGGTGACGATTCTGGTTGGGGAGAACCCCGCATCCATAAGCTACGTTACCGGCAAACAAAAGACTGCCAAGGAACTGGGGTTTCATTCCATACAGGATAACCAACCGGACGACATCAGTGAGGAAAAGTTACTGGGGTTGATTGACCAGTATAACAAGGATCCCAAGATCCATGGGATACTGGTGCAGTTGCCTTTACCAAAAAGCATCAATGAAACGAAGGTGCTCTATGCCATAGATCCGGCGAAGGACGTGGACGGGTTCCATCCGGTCAACCTGGGGAAATTGATGATAGGTGAGGCAGAATACTTGCCCTGCACCCCTGCCGGAGTCCAGCAATTGCTAATAAGGAGCGGTACTGAAACCAAGGGGGCCGAGGTCGTGGTCGTGGGACGAAGCAACATCGTAGGTAAACCTGTTGCAAATATTCTTTTACAAAAGCAAGATGGAGCAAATGCAACAGTGACCATATGTCACACAGGCACAAAAGACATGGCCTCCCATACAAAGAGGGCGGATATTCTTATCGTTGCGGCCGGAAAACCGAAAGCTATAACAGCGGACATGGTAAAAGACGGAGTCGTTGTTATCGATGTTGGGGTGAATCGTATTGGAAAGACAGAGTCTGGAAAGGCGAAACTCTGTGGTGATGTAGACTTTGATGCAGTAAAAGAGAAAGCCGGTGCGATTACACCTGTCCCTGGCGGAGTTGGGCCAATGACAATCACCATGCTGATGATGAATACGGTAAAATCTGCAAAAGTGCATGCAGGGTTGAATTAGGGGGGGAGCCTTAATCTAATGAAAGAGGGAGGTAGATAATTAATGACCTTTGAATTGACAAAAACACAGTATACAGGAAAGGTAAGGGAAGTAATTATTGGGGAAGGCGATAATACAATAAAAGTCGGAGGAGAGACTTCGTATCC
The DNA here is from genome assembly GCA_030623035.1 of Deltaproteobacteria bacterium. GTDB lineage: Bacteria > Desulfobacterota > UBA8473 > UBA8473 > UBA8473 > JAUXFK01. The sequence continues at coordinate 2,433 of JAUXFK010000240.1, forward strand.
ATTCTATTTATTTGAAGGTGAGATGCCGAATCCTCCCAAAGTTGCTATGGAAATCTGGGATATGGAACCGGAGGAATGGCCTGAGGCGGTTTTAGAGCCCTTCAAGGATGTATTGAAAGATCCGGTCGCCTGGGCAAAGAAATGTGTGGATGAATACGGCGCTGATATGATTGTCGTTCAATTAAAAAGCATTGACCCTAATGGGTTGAACAAAGGTCCAAAGGAGGCATCAGCCACAGTGAAAAAGGTTTGTGAAGCAGTGAATGTCCCTGTGGTTGTCTGGGGGTGCGCTAATAAGGAAAAGGATATCGATGTCTTAAAAAAAATCGCTGAAGATAACCAGGGCAAGAATTTACTTCTCGGTCCCGTTGAAGAAGCAAGTTATAAGCAGATCGGTGCCAGCGCTCTGGGGTTCCAACAATCAGTGATCGCTTCTAGCCCGATAGATATAAATCTTGCCAAACAGCTTAATGTCTTGCTGGATAACTTAGGGGTGAGTTCGGACAAAATTATAATTGACCCCACCACAGGGGGGTTGGGATATGGCCTTGAATATTCCTATTCCATTATGGAGAGAATCCGCATGGCCGCATTGACGCAGGAGGACGAGAAACTACAGATTCCTATAATGAATAATCTCGGCAATGAGATATGGAAGTGTAAAGAGGTAAAGCTGAGCCTGGAAGAGGACCCTACCCTCGGCGATCCGGCCAAAAGGGGAATCATGATGGAGAGTGTCGGCGCTGTTTCTTATCTCATGGCCGGTTCGGACATTCTCGTTATGAGGCATCCGGAAAGCGTCAAGTTGATCAGGGAATTTATCGGTCTCTTAATTACCGGTGATCTTGCTGTTAGTCCTGATAAACTGGCGGCTAAACTCAGCGGTATCAATGTCAAACCGGAAGGTGATTATCCGAAGATAGAGAAGATAGAAGTAAAAATAGAACCTAAAGAAGAAAAGAAGAAAGCGGCACCGAAAGCGCCTCCTAAGGTAGCCGCAAAACCAGAGGTTAAAGAAGAGAAGAAAGTGGTCGAAGTGCCGAAGGCAGCTAAGGAAGAAAAGGCCAAGGATAAAGACAAAGCAGAAGAAGTGGTAAAGGCTAAAGCAGAAGAGGAAGCCAAGGCAGAGGCAGAGGCAAAAGCAAAAGCAGAGGCTGAAGTAAAGGCAAAGGCTGAAGCGGAGGCTGAAGCAAAGGCAAAGGCTGAAGCGGAGGCAAAAGCAAAAGCTGGAGCTGAAGCAAAGGCAAAAGCGGAAGAGGTGGCAAAGAGAGAGGCGGAAGAGGAGAAGATCAGGGAACAAAGGGAAAAAGAGAAGGAAAAGCTCCTTGTCAAGAGGGCGGGCAAGCCGACTAAAAAGGTTTCAATGACCGCCGCTGCCGTTCAGAAAACCGAGTTGGAAAAGATATTGGAGAAGCTAAACAGAATACACGGAAGAAATATCGATTGATGATTGTACTTTATCAATTTTCAAAAGCGACGTCAGTTGTGTGTTTAGATTGACAGTCATAAATCGAAAATCTTCTCAATTA
>JAUXFK010000066.1 GCA_030623035.1 Deltaproteobacteria bacterium
AACAGTTGCACGCGTTAAAATTTGACCACCGCCTTAGCAACTAAAATTTAAAAAAGCTAAACTGTTATAAAATTTTTAAGAACATCGATAAAATAATTCTTATTTATACCACAAATTTCCTGTTTAGAAAACCCTGTCCGCGTTGTCTTTTGCTTTTTCAATGTAATTTTTTTGGTAACAGTTTAGCTTCCTGAAAAAAGTCGCTTCAACGGCAATCAAATTTTAATCCGTGTAAAACTCGCATCCAAGTGAGCGTAAAGAAAGAACAGTATATCACCATTCAATTCAGTAGCTCCATTATGACCTATTTCGGATATAAAATGTGAGGTTATCCCCTGTCCTTTCTTAACGCTCACTAAGACGCTCAGACAGTACACGCATTAAAATTTAACCGTCGTTGAAGCTTGCTGATAGCTTTCTATTTCATAGCGTTAAAATGATACTTTTTTTGTAATATTTTCCAATGAAAACTCTTTATTCTTTATCACGGAGAGAAATTTTAGTTTTATTTACAAGACTGGTACTTTTTCTTCCATTTTCAACTCTCTTCTCGGCGAGGTTTGTCTGTGCCATGAATATCAAAGATAAAAATCAGCTTAGGGGGTATCAAATGAATCTGCCAAAACCCAAGATTAAAGGAGATATTTCCCTAGAAGGAGCTATCAGGAGCCGTCGAACCATAAGGTCTTTCAAGGAGGACAGGTTAACTATAGAACAATTTTCACAGATTCTATGGGCAGGCCAGGGTATAACCGAAGAGAGGGGTTACAAAAGATCGGCACCTTCGGGTGGGGCACTATACCCAATGGACATTTATGCAGTTATAGGGAAAAACGGTGTAGCAGGAATTACACCCGGCATCTATCATTATGAGCCAAATCAACATACAGTCTCTATAATAACCGAGGGGGATCTGTTACATGATGTTGCCCGAGCAGCCCTATCACAGATGTGGATGGCCACGGCCTCCATTAACCTGGTCATCACTGCCGAATATAACAGGATCTGCTCGAAGTACGGCGAAAGAGGAGTCAGATATGCTGTAATAGAAGCAGGTCACATCAGTCAAAATATCTTTTTGCAGGCAGAAGCAATCGGCCTGGGGGCTGGAATAGTTGGAGCCTTTTATGATGAAACCATCGTCCAGGTCATGAAGATTCCCATATCCCATGAACCGCTTCTAATAATGCCCGTAGGGTATAAAGGTTAATCTCAATTTTTCGGAAAAAAACATGCGTACAGGTATAGCAAACCTTCCATTACACGGTGGCCGTGTGCCTCGCTGGCTGTTTGAAAGAATGGTAAAACTGGCACGGGTTATAGCGCTTGCCATAGTAGAAGAATTTGACCCAGTATTTTTTTTGCATCGGGTTTCGGATCCTTTTTGGTTTCAAGCATTCGGTTGCATACTGGGATTTGACTGGCATTCGAGCGGGCTCACGACTACCACATGTGGGGCACTGAAGGAGGGTCTTAAGGGGCTGGAGATGGATAGTGGCCTGATCATAGCCGGTGGAAAAGGAGCAGCTTCTCGCCGAACTCCTTTAGAGCTGGAAACAGCAGGACAATATATGAAGGTTGAACCGGCCTCACTTATACGGTTAAGCCGCTTAGTAGCAAAGGTGGATAGTGCAGCTATACAGGATGGTTACCAGTTGTATCATCATGTCTTTATCTCCACTCTGGATGGGCAATGGTCTGTAATCCAGCAGGGGATGAACGACACGAACCGCCAGGCGCGGCGTTATCACTGGCTTTCATCAACAGTGGAAAACCTGGTCTGTGAACCGCATAAAGCGATATGTTGTAACAAACAAGGTCTATGTTTGAACCTGGTAGCCGCAGAAGGCGAGGCCAACCGTAAAGCTACCGCTGAGATTACAGGCATTGGTCCTGACAAACTCGTAACCGAACTGAAGCGACTAAAAAATCTCAATCTGCCAAGAGAGCACCGTATACTGATACAAGACATTGCGCCAGAACGGCTTTATAAAACATTTGTAGCAACTTATGAACGGACACCTCACGATTTTGAAGAGCTTTTGGGCATCAAGGGTGTCGGCCCAAAATCACTGCGTGCTCTTTCTCTCGTAGCAGAACTGCTGTATGGCAAACCTGTAAGCTTTCGTGATCCGGCTCGCTATAGCTTTGCCCACGGAGGAAAAGACGGTCACCCCTATCCTGTTGACAGAAAAACCTACGATCAAACGATAGATATGCTTCATACGGCTATAGAATCATCCCGTATAGGCCAAAGTGAACAATTGGGTGCCCTCCGGCGCCTCCACGCCTTCTTAGATTAGTGTCCATCCATAAATGGCTATTTTGCCCAATCTCTGCGTCAGACTCAAATTTTAATCCTCGAAATATGCCAATATATTCCTGCGGTTAAAATCTTCGCCTTCCTTGACCTTGAACAAAATTTCTCATTTCTGGATGGACACTAGATTAATTTAAAAACCTCCCGGCCCTAAATCTCTTTTGCAAGGATTATTGCCTCTGCTATATCTCTCATTGACTTGCGGTTGTTCATACTCTTTTTTTGAATCCTGCGAAATGCCTCATCACCTTTGAGTCCCCTATCCCGCATAAGGATATCTTTTGCTCGCTCTACAAGTTTGCGGGTTTCCAGTTCTTCTTGAATAACCTTGGTCTTGACCATCAACTCCGTATTCTCTATTGCTATAGCCGCCTGATTGGCCACGGTAGTCAGGACAGTAATGTCTGTCTCAGTAAACTCATATTGGGTAGATGTATAACAATTTATTACACCGATAACCATGTCCTTCACACACATTGGAACACTCAACATCGAGACCAGCCCCTCTTTTCCAGCAAGTTCCTTCTCTTTATACCTCGGCTCTTTTTGTACATCCAATATTACGACAGGTTTATTCTCTTTGGCAACAAATCCAACCACACCTTCACCTAGTTTTAGACTCCGTTCCTTTAGATAGTCCCTGCTTATACTCTGGGTTGCCCTGATCTTCAATTCCTTATCCTTCTCATCAATCAGCCATAAAGAACATATCTTTGAATTCATAACCTCTGCAGTAACGACAACAATAAGTCGCAGTATGTCTTCCAGATAAAAATCAGAGGTAATTGCTTTACTGATCTTCGAAAGGGCCTCTATCTGTTTTGCATGACTTACTTTATTTATCGTTACCATTCTATTCATTCGCCTGTATCGATTAACATTTCAGTTTACCAAATGAGATATCGGAACCACTTCTATCCCTTTTGCTTCAAATTCCGGAATCATTCGTTTCAATGCTTCTATTGTAGACGGATAAGGATGACCGATACCTATAGCATAACCTCTCCTTTGGGAGATTCTAACCAGTTTGTCTATCTGAGCAATGATATATTCGATATCTTTTTCATTATCCAGAAAAATATCTCGTGCTGCCGTGTCTAACCCTATCTCTTTGGCCAATTTATAGCCAACAGAATCACTTGATGTCAGACTATCTAAAAAGAACAGGCCCCTCTTTTCAATTCTTTTAAGAACAATCATCATCTTTTTACGATCTTCCGTAAACCTTGAGCCCATATGGTTGTTTATACCCTTTATAAAAGGTACTGACATGATATCTATGTCCAGTATTTCCAGTAATTTTTCATCACTCATGCTTAATAGAAGGGCTCCATTACCGGGATTCTTTTCAGGATACCTGTAAGGTTCCATAGGCAAATGAAGCATTACATCTTTGCCCATTGCATTGGCTTTTTGGGCGATGGATATGGAATTTGGCGCCAAGGGAAAGATAGAAAAGGTCAGTTTTGCATCAATCTTAAGAAATTCATCTGCTTTATGGTTATTATACCCCAAATCATCTATTATAATCGCCACCTTATAAGCCCGCTTGGGCACTATCTTCTTTGAGATAACACGCTTTTTCTTGTCGTCTTTTTTTAAACCAGTCTTATCAGAGGGCTTCTTAGAAACAACATCCGGATGCTTTTTTTGTGGATAGATGCTGTATTGCATCTTTTGTTTGGTGTAAAGTACGCTGACAGCAATCACCAGGACCGACAACAATGTGATCAAAGCCAATAATGCTATCCTTGTCTGATCATCCCCTTTGTTTTGTTTCTTTTTTGGCCTCCCTTTTATAATCTTCTTCTTCTGGACCATTAATATAGAAAACCTTTAACCTTTTTGTTCCTTTATGACGCCTTCCTTATCTTCATATTCTCCTTAAAGATATTCCAGCTCTTTAGAATCTCAAGCGCCCTATCCAATTGGGCATCTGCAAGCTCTTCCTCTTTTTTTACCTCATTTACATCCTCTTGTTTCTCCTCGCTCTCATTTAAACCCTTAAGGTGTCTTTCTAAGTCTCTCTCTCTTAGGAATCTTATCTTTCTCTTCGCTTCGACCCCTAAAGGCGTCTTGTTATTGACAACAATATCAGGCATAATACCCTCTGCCTGGATAGACCTTCCCTTGGGGGTGTAATATCTGCCAATGGTCAATCTAAGGCCTGAACCATCTTTTAAAGGATAGATAGACTGAACGGTTGCTTTCCCAAAGGTCTGAACCCCTAGAATCAGAGCCCTTCCATTATCCTGTAATGCCCCTGCAACAATCTCTGAAGCACTGGCACTACCGGCATTAACTAAAACAATCATAGGATAATCATGGCCAATACCTGCCCTTTTTGCCTTATACACCTGCTTTTTGCCTTTAACCCTTTCTTCAGTATACGTAATAATGCCTGAATCCAAAAATTCATCAGATACCTTGAGGGACTGATCAAAGGTGCCTCCAGGATTATTCCTCAAATCCAATATCAAACCCTTAAGCCCACCCTTTTCGGCCTCTAATTTGCTAAGGGCAACTTTGAGCTCATATGATGTCTTCTCCTGAAAGTGGTTAATCCGAACATATCCGTAACCTTCTTCAAGAGCCCTGTATTTTACACTCTTGATCTTAATGATAGCACGGGTAATTGTATAATCCTTTGGCTCTAATAAGCTTTCACGCATTATCGTGATCGTTACCTTTGTCCCTGGGGCACCTCGCATCAACTTCACTGCACCCATTAAGGTCATACTCTTTGTATGCTTTCCTTCAACCATAAGGATATGATCTCCGGCTTTTATCCCGGCCCGGTAGGCAGGCGTATCCTCTATTGGAGATATAACCAATAAAATGCCTTCCTTCATGGTAATCTCGATTCCTAATCCTCCAAAACTCCCTTTTGTCTCTACTCTCATTTCTTTGAACATATCAGGAGGCATAAAAGATGAATGGGGATCTAACTCATCCAACATACCATTTATAGCGCCATAAAGCAGTTTCTCTGTGTCAACTTCTTCTACATAATGCTTTTGAACCATAGACAGAACGTCTGTAAATATCTTGAGCTTTTCATATGTCTCTTTATTTACAGCAGATACTTTCTCCTTCCATCCAATGCTTACCGTAAATCCAACTATTAAAACAACAGATATAATCAACAATAATCTCTTATCTTTCTTTGTACGAAATAACATATACTCCTCCTGAATTAAGATTTAACGGGCTGTTGCCCAAACGGAAATTCCTTTGAGCGGTCATCAAAAGGTTTTTTGGCAATAAATCCTGGCCCTTCGTTCCTCAGGATAAACTCAGCGGAAGTGCAGCGATTTCAATTGTTTAAGCCCCGTTGGGCGAGTTTTGAAATTGCTCGCTTCTAAATGGACACTAATTGGGTATCGCCAGCCAGTCCATTGGGTTTTGGGGCTTCCCCTGATATCGAATTTCAAAGTAAAGATGAGGTCCTTTCGAAGAATCCGTATCCCCTACTAAAGCGATTACTTCTCCCTTCTTTACCTCATCACCCACTTTTTTAATTAATCTTGAAGCATGAGCAAAAAGGGTATAGTAAGAGCCTCCATGATCAACAATAATAATCTTACCATAACCTTTAAACCAGTCAGAGAACAGAACCTTTCCATCATAAACCGTTTTGATCTTAGAGCCCATAGGGGCCAATATATCAATACCTTTGTAAAAAGTATACGTATTAAATCTTTGATCCTCCTGCCTGCCGAATAAAGGCAGGACTTTTCCAGTGACCGGAATATCTAATTTTCCTCTAACTGCTGCAAATCCTTTATCTTTATATTCAGATGTGTCTGCCCTTATCTTCCTTTTTAGTTTATCAATCATCGACTGAAGCCCTTTAGAATCTTTCTCTAATTCATTGACCGCTGATATATATGCCATCTTCTTTCTCTTAACGGACCCGAGGAGCTTTGTCTTTTTTTGAAGTTTTACTTGAATATCGGATTTCTTTCTATGTTCATCGGCCATCAAGTTTGCGAGCTTTACTTCATCCTCTTTAAAATCATCTCTCTCGCCTTTCAGCGTCGATAGGTTTTGTCTGTACTCCTCAATTAAATTCAGATTGTAATTGAGTAAAATACTCAAAAACCTGTAACATCTTAACTTGTCGGTATAAGATCCGGGTGAGAATACTGCCTTTATGTATCCTGTTTCACCTAATTTATAAATTGTCACAAGACCGGCACTCAGTCTCGGTCTCAGGGCTGTAAGATTCTCCTCTAACTTTGAAATATTATAACTGGTATTATTGACGCTCTCTTTTAGGCTTTTAATATTAGAATTCAGTAACTCAAGGTCATTACTCACATTGGAAAGCCTCTCCTCTATTCTATCTAGCTCAGAAGTCACTGTTAACTCTTTCTTGTTAATCTTCCATACATTCTTTCTTGTCTGATGAATCTTCTTTTTAATGAAGGTCAGTTCTTTCTTTTTCTTAATCAGCATCTTATTAAGACCCTGGTCTTCACCTCCTGTTATGCCATTGAAACAAAATAAAATAAGAACCGATATAATAAAGACTCTGCTTGCACTTCTCATCTTAGTATTTAATAACTTTTTAAAAATTTTCTCATTGAGACGATACTGACTAACATACCCATCAATATTCCACCAATGGTTAGCCCAAAAATGAAATCTAACGGCAGAAACGATGGATCTAACTCCCTAATATATATACTAAAAAATGGTCTCACTTTAAAGATAACGACCTGATATATGCCATATAGCAAACCGATAGATACCAAGGCACCCAACAATCCCTGAAAAACCCCTTCCAAAAGAAATGGGACTTTAATAAAGAAATCAGTAGCCCCGATTAGTTTCATTATCTCTAGCTCCTCCTTTCTTGCATAAACACCCAACTGAAAGCTATTAGAAACAATGAGAATAGTAGCCAAAAGCAACCCGACCCCTATCGCTAAACCCCCTATTTGAAAAAGGCTAAAGAATGCGGAAAAACCTTTGATCCATTCTTGATCGTACTGTATTTCTTTAATTTCTTTGAATATTTTAATCCTGGCAACAAAGCTCTCCACACCGGTTGAGCTTAAAAACTTCTTCTTAAGCTGAATCTCCAGGGTTGCCGGCATTGGATTTACTTCCAATCCTTCGAAAGAGTTGTCATAAATCTGCAAAGCCTCTTTTATTATGTTAAGTGCCTCTTTCTTAGATATATAAGTTACTCGCTCTACCTCTTCGAATCCAGCTATTCTATCCTTAATGTCGGATGTATTATCAAATGAGATACTGTCATAGAGGTAAACCGTTACGTGGCTTTCATACCTCCATTTATCTAAAACCCGGTTTAAATTAAAGAAAATAACGAGAAAAGTACCCAAAACAAGTAAAGATACAGTAATTGTTCCAAAATTTATGAAATTGATAAAAGGGTTTTGTCTTATACCCTGAAAAGCTTTATCAAAAAAATAGAAACCTTTTTTTAAGAACATATTCAGACACAAATTAATTTACCAGGCATTAAACGAAATCTTTCCCCTTCAACCGTTGGTTATCCTACCTTTTTCTAATGTAAATACCTTCCTTTTATTTTTCGCTAGATCTGGATTATGGGTTGCAACCAAAACAGTTGTGCCTCGAATATTTATTTTATCTAAAAGATCTATAATATCCACTGTCATTTCAGGATCTAGATTGCCGGTAGGCTCATCTGCTAAAAGGATTAACGGGTTATTCACCATTGCCCTGGCTATAGCAACTCTTTGCTGCTCTCCTCCGGATAGCCGAATCGGATATTCATTCGACTTATTGTAAAGACCCACAAAACTCAATGTTTTCCAAACCTTCTTTTGTATATCCGTGATTGTTGCCCCAATAACCTCTAAGGCAAGGGCAACATTCTCAAAAACAGTCCTGGTCTTAATCAGCTTAAAATCCTGAAAGACTATACCGATGTTTCTTCTCAAGTAGGGAATACGTGACTTCCTTATCCGGGCTACATTTTTGTCACCGAATAAAACCATCCCTTTTGTAGGTCTCTGTGCGCAATAAATCAACTTTAAAATGGAGGTCTTACCCGCCCCGCAAGGGCCAATAATATAGACGAACTCCCCCTTATCCAGCTTCAAGCTTACATCTATCAATGCTTTTTGGCCATTCGAGTAAGTTTTATGAACATGAAGCATCTGAATCAAAAACAAATTCCCCCTGTTTTGATTGCCCGTCTTTCAAACTGCAAGCCTGGTAACAGTTTAGCTTTTTTAAATTTTAGTTGCTTCAAGGGTGGTCAAATTTTAACGCGTGCAACTGTTTGAACATCTTAGTGAGCGTTAAGAAAGAACAGGGGAAAGCTTAGTTGTTCTGAGATGTTAATCGTTCCAAAGCTTATCAGCTGAATTTAATAGCTGAATGCTGTTCTTTCTTTATGCTCTCTTAGATGCGAGTTCTGCACGGGTTAAAATTTGATTGCCGTTGAAGCTTGGCCAGTGCTTTCTGTTTCATAAGACTAAAATAATACGAATAAACTATACAATTATCTTCAGTTATATCAAGAGATCCGGCGGAATCAATTTCCATAGAGATTCAATAAAGTGTATAAAAAAAGGGGCAAGCTTTGAACCGAAAACCCATTTTTCGCTACCAAGGATAGGGTATTTGGTCATGAAAAGCAGGCTTACGCCTATAAAAATACCTCCGCAAAGAAACCCGAATAATCCGCCCCCAAAACGGTCAACCCAGCCCAGGTGAATGAAGTGAATAAATCTTTTGAGCATGATTCCGATTAAGGCAATTATCACAGCGATTATGAAAAAAATAGCAACAAAACTCACTATCGAGGCAAGGTTGGGATTGTGGATCATGCCACTCAGTATCTTTGCGCCGTCTGGATAAGACCTGCTGGCGATGAATACTCCTAAAATCAATGAAAATAAATAAAAAATATTCTTCATAAGCCCTATCTTGAGCCCAAAAATAGTGCTGATACCCACTATGCCGATAACAACGATATCCAGCCAGTTCATGATTTTACCTATCGAATAACCCTTTCTATAAACTCTCTTATCTTAATAAAGACTTCCTCAGATCCTTCCCTGCGAAGTATCCCATGACGATTGAACTCGAAGGAATAGAACTCTGCTTCTTTTGAACGGATACTATCAAGGATTATAGAGGCACTTCGTGGGTCTACAACCGGGTCATTCTTTTCCTGGATTACCAATGTGGGAACAGTGATGTATTCCAGGAGGTCTCTGCATCTATCCATTAGATGCCCCAATTCCCTAACCCCTTTGATGCTGTTTTTGGTGTAGTTGATCTCAGGGTTTTCAGGTTCACAATCCACATACTCCATCCTGCCATCCTCTATACTTAGCCTTTCCAGTAATTCATTCCAGAAGTGGATGGGCCCTATCAGTTTTGTCTTGATACTTTTAAGCTGCAAAGGGGCGTTAACAGTAAAAAGACCTGCGATATTATCTCCTTTATTTGCTGTAGCTAAAAGCGCCAGGGTACCCCCAGTAGAAAACCCACCAATTATAACATGTTCACATGCATTTCTTAAGATCGCATATCCCCTGTTAAAAGAGTCATACCAATCCTTCCATGTAACATCCGCCAGGTTGTATGGGGATGTGCCGTGTCCCCTTAAACGTGGGCCGTAAATAGAATATCCGAACCTTGCAAGGTAATCTCCCAGGAGTCTTATCTCTTCGGGAGCTGCCATATAACCATGGCATAACAATATACCCAACTTTGACATCCCAGGATTTAGGTAAAACGGCGCCCCAATCTGTTTGGGTTTTGAGAGTTTTCCATCATAATACCTGTTGTAATCATCTTTAAATATCTCTTGATCGAATCTGCTAAGATGGTCTATTATTTTTGATTTTATCTTCTTTTTGGAACGTCGAAACTCTCTTTTGATAATTTTATAAAGATCATCCACGGATTCTATCTCATTTGCTATAACCCGAATCGGGTTTTCTATGCGTATCCTGTGAAATTCATGACTCTGTTTTAGCCGTTTTTTATCAAAAGTATAAATATCATCCTTCTTTTCAATGATCTTCTCTTTTACAGCAAGGTATTCAATATTATCATAGTAACTTTCCTTTTCATCTGCTAAAAGTTCGATCGGCATATTATGAATTGAAGGATGAAGAGAGAACCTTCCGTCCTTTTTAATCTCTTCACATGCTAAAAAGAGTCTGCACTTAAAAAGATGATTCGATATTTTTGCCCTGTTCAAAGACAGCAAACCGATTGAAAAGAGATGATCCATGTTGACAGTGACCATGGAATAGATTTTTTTCATAAAGTTATTGGTTAAGCGGCGAGAAACCCTTGTTAAATTTAAGCTCGCAGGATCATGACCGTAATCCAATCTTTTTCCATATAAAAACAAGGAAGACAGGAGTTTATCCTTTTTATAATAGTGGGAATCGAGAAAGTCTGCTACATTTAATGGTGTACCGAAAGTCAGATGGATGGAAGCATCGGAAAAGAACAAATTTCCTTCTATCTCTAATTCCTCCTCCATTCTCTCCGGCATTTCTTTGACAAGTTTGGCAGTAAATAACTGGATCATATTCTTCCCGGGCCTTACGGGAAAATAGGTAAAGTTGGTTGGAACGATGACTGTCTGGGTGCCGGACAGGTCATCCACGGTCTTCATAGAAAATCTCTTGAGATACTCAGATACCCTTTGTTCGTCGCCTTTTCTATACGCGTTAAGGATGTCCTTTTTATAGAGTTCTGTGAGGATTGACAGAAATGCAGATCCTGTAGGTATTAAACCTTTTCTTGCCGGATGATAAACTTTGAGGTTTCTTGCGAGAACTATCTTTTTTGTCTTGATCATAGCCCCTTCAGGAAATATAACCCAATTTTTTCTTCCGGTGATAAGGTCTCCTATTATGATGTCGTTCCTATGGGGAGTATCAACCGACATAGCTCCAAGTTCTCTTACATAATCTCCTAGCTTCCCTTTAAATAGGGATGGTTCGGCCAGGGAATTCGGCATGCTATTTGTTACCTTCTTGATGAAATAGGGAAGAAGAATTGTCTCACCCCTGGTAAAATGGTTAACTACGAACAGTACAGGGGCATTGGGGATATTTTTCTCGCCATTTATTCTTATATCCGCTTTAATAAATCTCTCCAAAAGCCTGAGAAACATTTCTGTCCCGTGTAGTATTACGTTCGTTTTTGAGCGCTTTGAATCTGTTTTTTGATGAAACATGCTCTTTCTTACCTTTTCGTAAGGAGAGGGATTTTTGCCAGATAAATCTAAGTGGTATCGCTTATGTTATAATTAGTGCCTGAACGAAAACTATCTAACTTAATGAATTTAAAGAAGTTAAAGCAATATATTCAAAGCGAAGATTTGCAATTTACTGATATTTTTCATGGGTTGCCCTAATTTGTCCGAACTTATTTGTCGGTTAGACAAATATTCTTAACTTCTCAATAAGTCCGAGTAATAACTACTGGATTCCCGCTTTCGCGGGAATGACGATTGGGTGTAAGCGCTTGTCATTCCTGCGAAGGCAGGAATCCAGTGAATTGTCTCAAATATAATCTCCCCCCAACAAATTGAGAACCTACAAATCTTCGTTTTTAAAGTTGCTTTAAATCATCTTGTTTTTCAACAATTTAATGGTTTTCGTTCGGGCACTAAGTATATATAATAGATTACCAGAAAAGTATCTTTTCATCAACTGAATTGGTCATTGAAGGAATACAACTTAATACAGTTTCCTGCAAAAGTTATTATTGACACACTATTGCCTTTTCCCTATACTCATTTACAAAGAAATAACCTTCGTTGTTTCTGAAACGATTTTGTGATATTGATATTGAGTTGTAACTATTCAGCCACAGATTTACCCCAGTACGATCATATGACCTACGGGGCA
>JAUXFK010000087.1 GCA_030623035.1 Deltaproteobacteria bacterium
CATATCAGATAGATTCAAAATACTTACATCAATATCAAGCAAATATTTATCGGCATAAAAAGTAAACTTCTTACTGACTTCTATTCCCTCTGGAGAAGTCCAGGAAAAGGATATAGAACCACTTTCCCATGCTTCCATCAAAGACATTGAATTGCTATCGGTTTCGAATACAGCTTCACTGAGATTATGATAATCCGTCTTTGAAAATGCCAGGCTCAATGGATACTCTTCTGATTTTTCTGCTGCAATCATCTCTATATCATGAGCATCCTTTCCAGTCTTGTCTTTATACTTTCGAAGTCTCCAACTCTTTAATTTTGCTCCACGATTCGTAAAGACAGCTTCATATAAATCGGTTGTTATTGATATCTCTTTCTCTTCTTCTACGATTTCTTGCCCTTTAACCAAGGGCCTTTTGCCTTTTGCTTTTGAGAAGGTCTCTTCTTGTTGTCCGAAATCTACGAACTCTTCTTTTTCCGGCAAGGCAATATCGCTTTTAGGTGGACTCGTATCTATAGGCGTTTTTCTAGATTTTTCAATAAAATATTGGTACAAAAAAAGAACCAATAGAGACAAAACTACAGCAAGCAGGGCTCTTTTCTCCATTTAATTAAACTCCAAAGAAGATTTTAGTCATTATTTTTTTTCGTGATAGGGTAGTATCCACCAGGATGAAATGGATGACATTTCAAAATTCTTAAAATAGCCAATCCGAGTCCTTTAAAGACACCATAAGTCTCTAAAGCCTGGATTGCATAAGAAGAGCAAGTTGGAATAAATCGGCAAGTAGGGGACTTTAGGGGAGATATATATTTCTGGTAAAACTTAATGATAGCTATTATAGTATTTTTTAGCATCAAACCATTGAGAGAATACGCTCTTTGAGTCAGGCTCTCGGTCTCAATAAATAAAGATAAACGATCTAAAAATCCTTAATCTTTTTTCAAATAAATCTTTAGTTCTTCATGAAGCGAGAAATAATCCAGGGAATATGCCCCTCTTTTCGCAATAAACACAATATCATTACAACAAGGGATTTGAGACTTATTCAATCTAAAAAATTCCCTGATCAACCGCTTTACCCTGTTTCTCTTGACTGCATTACCGATCTTTCTACTTACCGTAATACCCAGACGATTCTTGCCTACATTATTGGGACTTACGACTATAATAAAATTGCCAGTGCGAAATTCTTTCCCTTTTCTTGTGATTTCCAGGAATTGAGATCTTTTTAAAATCCTTTCATCTTTACGCAGTGAGAATTCTGACATTTTACCAAGTCATTAAAAGGCGCGTCCGTCTTCAGGCACTGGTTACACTGTCAACCTGGTTCTCCCCTTTGCCCTTCTTCGTTTCAGTATCGCCCTTCCTGATTTCGTTCTCATCCTGATTAAAAAACCGTGATTCCTCTTTCTTTTTAAATTACTGGGTTGAAATGTCCTTTTCATTTAATATTTTACTCTTCTTTATATTTTTACAATCTATGAATTATCAATCCGTCTATCATTTCTGTTCATTAAAAATTCATTCTAGTTCATTTTCCTGGTTTTTGTCAAGCTATTTTATAAAAGGACATTAAAGTTGTTGCCATATACCTTAACCTTTGATATTCTCCATAAGCCTGTAGTCCATAATAAATCTATTACTAAATAGTGTCCATTCATAAATGGCCCTTTTGCCCAATCTCTGTGTCAGGGTCAGATTTTAATCCTCGAAATATGTCTATATATTCCTGCGGTTAAAATCTTCGCCTTCCTTGACCTTGAACAAAATTGCTCATTTCTGGATGGACACTAAATAAGTATCCATCCTTATCCCTTCGATAAGACTACTTTGGTTTAATATTATCGAACGAAACTCTATTACAAAAGGAGGTTTTCAAATGGATTATAACTTCACACAAGAAGAACTGAGTATCCAAGAGACAGTTCGGCAATTTGCAAAAAAGGAGATCGCTCCATTAATAGACCAGATAGAAAAAGAAAAGAAACTACCGGAAGATCTTCTTAAGAAAATAATGGAATTGAATATCATTGGCTTACCCTTTCCAGAAAAATGGGGTGGATCTGCCGGTTCTTTCATCAGCCTTCTTCTGGCTATTGAAGAGATGTCTTATGTCTACCTCCCATGTCTGTTTTATTCTTTGGTATCTTCCATGGCAGCGTATGGATTTCTAAATTTTGCCAGTGATCACTTGAAGGAAAAGTATCTGAAAGGATTAATCGCAGGTTCAATAAGGGGAGCCTGGGCCTTCACTGAGCCAGATACCGGATCTGACCCTAAACAGCTCAAAGTAAAAGCAGTTAAAGATGGGGATGATTGGATACTTAATGGAACAAAAAGGTTTATAACCAATTCCGGGATTGCCGATATTGCAGTGATATTCGGTTTGACAGAAAAAGGTGTAACCGCATTCGTGGTAGAAACGCAGGAGCCCGGATATATCGTAGGCAAGAGAGAGGAATTTCTCGCTTTTTCTGGTTCGGATAATGGTGATATCATTTTGGAGGATGCCAGGGTAAAAGGCGAAAACTTACTGGGAGAAGAAGGGCAGGGTTTCAATATTTTACTCTCTGTGGAATCCTTCGCCAAGGTAGCATCCTGTGCTGGAAACGTGGGTCTCGCAAGAGCAGCTCTGGACTTTGCATTGCAATACGCAAAAGAGAAAACCCATAGAGGGGTTCCCATTGGGCTTAAGTTTCAAATGACGCAATGGAACCTGGCGACAATGGCTTCAAAAGTAGCAGCCAGCCGTGCCTTTCTTTATTCTGTGGGCGCAAAGATGGATAAAGGAGAAGACGTAACAGGAGAATCCTCACTGCTTAAAATATTCACTGGTGCCGCAGCAAGGGAAGTAGCCTCTGATGCTGTTCAGGTTCATGGGGCTTATGGTTTATCTAAAGAATACGCCGTTGAAAGGCTATACAGAGAATCAAAGGTAAACGAAGTTGTCTTGGGAACGAATGAGTTACAGAG
The DNA here is from genome assembly GCA_030623035.1 of Deltaproteobacteria bacterium. Taxonomy (GTDB): domain Bacteria; phylum Desulfobacterota; class UBA8473; order UBA8473; family UBA8473; genus JAUXFK01. Next base: position 2,977 of record JAUXFK010000087.1, read on the forward strand.
GGTAATTGCTGCAAATGTTTTGCTGAGAAGTTAACGGGCTGTTGCGCAAACAGAAATTTCTGTAACTGTTTAGCCAAATAATGATTTGGATGGACTCTCGTTAGCTCCTTAAGATGGCTAAACAACTACAAATTTTTTGAGCTGTGATCAAAGTGTTTTTTGCTTATAAGATCGTAGCCCGTCGTTTCTCAGAAAAACTCACCCGAAGACAAACGATTTCAAGTTTCCCCTGTATATATCAGTGGATAAAATGGGAAAAGTCATTGTTGAAAGGTGTACGACTGCCTCCTGTTTCAAGTATTTCCCGGGTCCATTGGTCCTTGCAGCTATTGCATAAAATAAAATCGAAATCTTGATAAACATCTCTTTCAAGGGCTTCTTCATCGAGGTCTTCAATCTCTGACAGAAGCCTTTCATATTCGTCATTAATATCGCCGTCTGGTTCTAATAATATTCCATCAAAATCCGCAGATATACTAATATTTATAACATACTTCAGGCTTCCAAAAGGAAGTCTCCTACCACATCGAAAACATATCTGATATGACATCATACTATTCCCCTGATCCTCTATAAAATGTTTGACCTTAATTGGCTATTGCCGAATCCCCTTTTGCTTTTCCTGCTCTATCCCTTGGCACAGCTAACATTTTATCAAGTGCCTTTTTTGCGGATATCCTTATCTCTTCAGGAACTTTTACTACATTGCTCAATTCGGTTATAGCCTGCAATACACTATTTAGTGTTGTCAGCTTCATGCTTGGGCAGAACAAGCACTTAGATGCAAGAAAAAAACTCTTTTTGGGGTTTTCTTTTCTCAATCGATAGAGAATGCCCATCTCGGTTCCTATAATAAACGCCTCATTATCTGTGTTTTTAGCGTATTCGTACATACCGGAAGTGCTACAGATATGATCTGCTAACTCAAGCACCTCAGGTCTACATTCCGGATGGGCTACAAAAAGGGCATTCGGATAAATTGCTTTACTCTCTAAAACCTCTTTTACACTCAGCCGATCGTGGATTGGGCAGTAGCCTTCCCACCAAAGAACCTTTTTATCGGTAAACTTTGATGCGTATTTTGCCAGATTCTTATCGGGAATCATCAATACCGTCTCACTTTTAACAGAGTTAATAACACTGATTGCATTAGCAGATGTACAACATATATCACTCTCAGCCTTCACATCTGCCGACGAATTGACATAGGTAACGACTGTCGCCTCTGGAATTTCTCTTTTTTTGTCGATTATTTTATCTGCTGAAATCATATCTGCCATAGGACATCCTGCATCCGGCCTCGGGAGTAATACTGTCTTTTCAGGGGAAAGGATAGATGCACTTTCTGCCATAAAATGGACACCGCAAAAGACTATAATCTCACAATCGCTTTTAGATGCTTTTATACTTAACTCCAGCGAGTCTCCCGCAAGATCAGCGATCTCTTGTATCTCATCCCTTTGGTAATTATGCGAAAGCAAGATAGCGTTCTTTTCTTTTAATACGCGCCTAATCTTCTTTTGTAACTCAAGGACTTCCAACGGATTCTCCTCTTTAATGCCGCTAAATTCGAAACCCTTTTCGATAAATAGTAAATATACAATACGTATATTAAATTTATTATGCTATATTAAAGTCTTGACTTTGTCAATTTAAAAACCAAAAAGCTCATTTAAAAGCACCAAAATGTAACTGTTTAGCCGAATAACGATTTGGATGGTCTTTGACGAGCATTTTTGAGTTAGTGTCCATCCTGATCAAAAGGGCTGAGAAGTCAATTCTTAGAAGTAGATCGTTTAAATTATTTTTTCTTTTAAAACAAAATATTCTGTGATATACATTGAAGATGATAAGATTTTTTCGTTTGGACAATAGTCATTTACTATGACAACAAATGAAATACGGGAGGGTCTTGTGTCAGGACATTCAAAATGGAGTACAATCAAGCACAAAAAGGGCAAAGAGGATGCAAAAAGAGGCAAAATTTTCACCAAGTTGATCAAAGAAATTACCGTTGCCGCAAGGATTAGTGGGGGAGATGCTGAGGGTAATCCTCGTTTGAGGACTGCTATTGCCAATGCCAAAGTACAGAATATGCCAAATGAAAATATAGAAAAAGCCATAAAAAGAGGTACTGGAGAGTTAGAGGGTGTTAACTACGAAGAGTTGACTTACGAAGGTTATGGTCCTGGAGGAGCCGCTGTAATTGTAGAGATAATGACCGATAACAAGAACAGGACAGTAGCGGATATAAGGCATATTTTTTCTAAGAACAATGGAACCCTGGCAGAATCAGGGAGTGTGGCATGGATGTTTGAAAAAAAGGGGCTTATTGTGTTCGAGAAAGGCCAAATAGATGAAGATGCATTGATAGATATAGCCCTTGAGGCTGGTGCTGAAGATGTAAAAGAGGGAGAAAATGAGTTTGAAGTTATCACTGCACCCGGTGATTTTGAAGGGGTAAAAGAGTGTATAGAAAAGGAAAATTTGAGCTACGTGTTGGCTGAAATTGATATGATCCCGAAAAGCACAGTGAAGCTCGATAGTAAAAATGCCAGGCAGATGCTCAGGCTTATGGAAATGCTGGAAGAGAGTGATGATGTTCAAAAGGGGTACTCAAATTTTGATATCCCGGATGACATTATAGAAGAGCTGAATACCGATTAAAAAGAATATGAAGAACATGAAGGTCTTAGGTGTTGATCCTGGGAGTTCGATCACAGGGTATGGTATCGTTGAAAAACGTGGGAACTTGCTTTTCCACATAGGAAATGGGGAGATATCTGTAAACCCAAAGACCTCTTTCCCTCAATCGCTAAAAATGATCCATCACCAATTAGAAAAGGTAATTTTGGATTATTCTCCTGATGTGATGGCCATTGAGAATCTGTTTTTTTATAAGAATGCAAAGACCGCACTAAAATTAGGGCATGTAAGGGGAATACTAATTTTATCGGCGGTTAATGTTGGCTTAGATATATATGAATACAGTCCATTGGAGATAAAACAGGCTGTTGTAGGTTATGGAAGGGCAACCAAAAATCAGGTACAGATAATGGTAAAAGAGATATTAACCCTCCCAGAGGTTGCTCCTGTTGATGCCTCAGATGCCCTCGCTGTGGCGATCTGTTATATACATTCAACAAATATGAGGGAAGCCATAAAACATGCAAGATGATTGCTCATATTCGTGGAAAATTAGCCCATAAATCCCTCGACTATCTGATCGTTGATGTGAACGGTGTAGGTTATAAAATCCATACCCCCCTTTCTACCTTTTATCGACTTCCAGATACCGATAGTAGCATTAAATTAAACACATACACCCATGTGAGAGAAGACCTGCTTCAACTCTATGGTTTTCTTACCACCCAGGAGAGGGATCTCTTTCAACTCCTTATCGGTGTCTCTGGTATTGGCCCTAAATTAGCGATCAATATCCTATCGGGGATTCCTTGCAATGCTCTTTGTCAGGCATTATCAGAAGGGGATGCAAAGAAGTTGAGTTCAACTCCGGGGGTTGGGAAAAAAACTGCGCAGAGAATGGTATTAGAGCTTAGGGACAAAATTGGAGGAATACCCTTGCCTGATGAACCTCCAATCATTAAAAAAGGAGCCCAGGAAGAGATAGAAAGAGACCTTATCTTTGCACTCATCAATCTCGGTTATAAGAAGGCTGTAGCAGAAAGAGCTCTAAAAGAGGCCAAAGAAACAATGAAGGTGGATACTTATGTTATTGAAGATCTTTTAAAAGAAGCCTTACGGGTTTTATCAAGTTAGTGTCCATCCAGAAATGAGCAATTTTGTTCAAGGTTAAGGAAGGCGAAGATTTTAACCACAGGAATATATTGACATGTAGGAGCACATTGCGATGTGCCCTTACATCTGAGCCTGACACAGAGATTGGGCAAAAGTGCCATTTATGGATGGGCACAAGTTATCTTTATAAAAAAACGGGTACTTTATGTCTAAAGAAGACATCAAATCTCAAAGCAGTGAAGAGGATCTCTATTACGAAACAAGCCTTCGGCCAAAAGAGTTGGATGAATACATAGGACAGGAGAAGATCAAGGAGAACCTCAGGGTATTTATAGAAGCAGCCAAAGCGAGGGGTGAGGCCTTAGATCATGTGTTGTTTTACGGCCCTCCAGGGCTTGGCAAAACGACGCTTGCTTATATCCTCTCTCAAGAATTGAAGGTGAATATCAAAGCCACTTCCGGTCCTGTAATTGAACGACCGGGAGACCTTGCAGCTATTCTTACCAATCTTCAACAACAGGATGTTCTATTTGTTGATGAGATCCACCGCCTGAACCATGTGGTGGAAGAGATTCTTTACCCTGCCATGGAAGACTTTAATCTGGACATAATTATCGGTCAGGGGCCAAGTGCCAGATCTATTAAGTTAGACATCCCCAGATTTACCCTGGTAGGTGCAACTACCAGGGCGGGTTTACTTACATCACCTCTGAGGGATCGATTTGGGGTAGTTGCAAGGCTTGATTTTTATCTACCTGATGAACTGCATACGATTGTTACTCGATCCGCTAACATATTACATATTAAGATTGAACCTGACGGTGCTATGGAGATAGCGAAAAGGTCCAGAGGTACCCCAAGGATAGCCAACCGTATATTGAGAAGGGTTAGAGACTATGCTGAGGTAAGGGCAGATGGCGTGATTACGAAGGAAGTGGCAAAAGATGCCCTTAAAATGCTGGATGTAGATAACAAAGGGTTGGATAAGATGGATAGAAAGATCCTTTTAACTATAATAGACAAGTTTGACGGGGGACCTGTAGGAATTGGTTCTCTATCCGTTGCTGTTAATGAAGAAAAAGACAACATTGAGGATGTCTACGAACCTTTCTTAATACAAGAGGGATACCTCTCCCGCACATCCAGAGGAAGAGTGGCTACGAAAAAGGCATTTGACCATTTTGGAAGAGATTTAGACGATTCTTCACAGGGGAAATTATTCTAAAGTTTTATACAAAAACCCTTCCCTATGAAAAAGTTCTCTCAAAGAATAGGGGGGGTATGGACAGAGGCCAGGCTTAAGGAGTCTTTTTAAATATGAAAAAACGCAAAAAAGTTGATTCAAGAGAAGTTGGTTTAGAGATCGCTTTGCTCTTAGGCAAACACTTTTTCAAAACAGAACATCTGCATTATGGGTATTGGACGAGCGATCTTGATATAGATCTTCTTAATTTGCCGCAAGCCCAGGAAAATCATTCTAATTTTATAATTTCTCATATTCCTGCGAAAACCAAAACTATTTTAGATGTTGGATGTGGTGTTGGCAGATTTGCCTTAAGATTAGCAAATATGGGATACCATGTGGATGGTGTTTCTCCGAGTCCTGCCTTCACTAAATATGCACGAGATCTATTGGAAGATAAAAGTCATATCTTTGAATGCAGCTTTGAGGAATTACAGACAGAAAATCGATATGATGTGATTTTGTTTAGCGAGAGTTTTCAATATGTTAATTTAAGGAAAGCATTCCAAAATACCCTTAAGTTCTTAAATGACGGTGGTTATATTTTAATATGTGACTTTTTCAAAACAGATGCAGATGGCAAGAGTGCTCTCAGGGGGGGACGCAAATTAACTAAATTTTATGATATTATCTCCCAATATCCATTAAAACCTATTAAAGACATAGATATTACCAGAGAGACAGCTCCAAATCTAAAAATCGTAAATGATTTACTGACAAATGTTGGGCATCCGATCTGGAATTTGATTATCCATCTTTTAAACAATAATTACCCCTTGTTTTCTAGGGGCTTACAATGGAAATATGGAAAGAGAATAGAGAAAATTAATCGAAAATATTTTAGCGGTGAAAGAAATGCTGAGAATTTTACAATTTTTAAGTCTTATCGACTTCTTCTTTATAAAAAAGTAAATCCATAAATCGTGAAAAATCGTTACCACGAGTCTAAGCATCCACTTTATAAGCAATCTAACATTTTCCTATATAGTTCCTTTTACTCCAAAAAAGAATAATTTTAACTGTTTAGACAAATCATAAAATCTCAATAGCTCCTTAAGATGGCTAAACAATTGGTAACGTTCAAAAGGTTGGGCAAAAAGTAAATTGAAAAAATCACAATCTCTCTTTAGGGTATATTTTGAGAAACAAAAACCTTTGAGGAGAGACAGTGATGAAAAGATGCGTCAGTATAACATGTGATTTTGATCTGGCAATAGGGAAAGTGAATTTAGACGAGATTGTGTATCGATTGAAGGAGCTTAGGGATTCTCTGATGCTTCAGATGTTGAAAGAGATTCTTGTGGCATATGATGATTTGATAATGGAACGGTTAACGCAGACAAAGGTTTATCCCAGCAAGATGAGGAAGGGACTGGGGCGCCATGTATGTAAGGATGATATAACTCCTCTAAGTCTATTTCATTGTAATGTATACCGATCTCTCGAATCGAATGAGCAGCACTGTTTTAAGCGTATATAAAGATAGGCTATAGATTTCATCACGTATCAGATCCTTTTGCTTCCGATACAAGGGCAAATTCAAATAGTGTAATAATTTCGTTTATAAAAACATGTTTGCATAATGTGTCGATGAATGTTTGAATCTTTAAGACTGTCCGATCTGCCTAAAAGGAGCCATGGTATCCTGAGGGGCCCCTCCTGTACAAAACCCACCATCTGGTTGGTGAAGGAGGCCGGAGCAAGGGCTGTTGTCAAGGACTACAGCACCGGCAAACCTCTATATCGAAATATTATTGGCCGGTTTCTCGTATGGAGGGAAAGCAAGGCCTACAAAAGACTGCGAGGGCTTAGGGGTATTCCGACGTTCTACCGGGTCATAGATGGGCTTGCTCTGGTAATAGAGGAAATACCAGGCAGAAGTCTGAAAAAACATGAAAAGGAATTGAAGCTCCCGAAGGCTTTTTTTGATGTATTGAAAGATATAGTCGACAATTTCCACAGGCGGGGGCTTGCTCACTGCGATTTAAAACATATACCCAATGTGTTACTGGGTAGCGACGGGCTCCCCTATGTTTTGGATTGGAATGCTTCTATTTCGGAGAAGGAATTCAGATTCTTCCCCCTGAATCTGATCTTTCGGAGATTCCTCTTGGACGATTACATGGCGATTATCAAATTGAAGTTGCAATATATACCCGAAACCGTGACCCCGGAGGAAAAACGACGTTATCACCATCGATGCCCTGTGGAAAAAGGTGTCAGGGCTATCAATTACAGACTGCGGAAAATTTTCAAAAACTCAAATAAGCCATCAGTTTATTAACCAATTGCTGGGAATCAATCCAGATGCTCCACTTAAGAGTTCCAACGTTTACATACTGATAACTTTTTCGAGGCACCTGTAGGACAGCGAACGAACCGGTAATAAGCAAAGGAAAACAATATGTTCAATAATGCAGTCAGTCGAGTCCACGATATTTTCAATAATAAAATTGTGAGGTCCTTTTTTCTAAGATTTCGTTATCCGATTTTCTTGATTGTTGCCATACTCTTAATAACGCAGATAAACCCTTCTTGGTTTTTGACCGGATTTATTGTGTGTCTGCTCGGTGAATCGATACAGATTTGGTGTTTCGCTTCTCTGGACAAAAATAGGACACTCGCCGTCAAAGGGCCCTACATATTTATTAG
>JAUXFK010000190.1 GCA_030623035.1 Deltaproteobacteria bacterium
AATCAAATAAGGCTATACCAAAAATCTGTCTTAAACAAGAAAGAAGTCTTCAATGATAACGCAAATATTTAAAAATTGTCCTATGAACCAAGAAAATGCTTATTTATCAATTTCTCTTTTCACAGAACAAAGCAATCTATTGTACTTTGAATCGAGCTGATCTAAGATATCGCTCCACTTAGAGGAAGTCTTTATGTTAATCTCAACAGCAGATCCTGAAATACCCCTTTGTTTGAGGCTGTCCATTAGGGGTTTTCCCAATTCTTTCTTTAAACCCGTATATTCTTCTTCCATTCTGCATTCGTACTCCTCACAGATGCCCCGGATATTTTCTTCAATCTTTTTGATATTGTATTTATCGAAGTATCTTTCCAGGCTATTCAACCCTTTTAGAAGCCTCTTATAATTTTTAAGGTTTATCTTTTCTATAAGCCTTAAAAATATAACCCTGGCGATGAATAGTCTTTGTGCCTCTTTGTACTTGCTTACGTATCTATCGAGGTCATCTGTGCCTCTGGATAAGCCTTTTATGTATCTATCAATAAATACTCTGGCTCCTGATATCTCTTGTTTCATTCCTTCTTCTTTTTTCGCCATTTCTCGAGTCTCTTTTTTATTTCTATCTCAAAGCCCTGATCAGCAGGCTGGTAATATATTCTGTCTTTAAGATTTTCAGGGAGATATTCCTCTTTTACATAACCCTCGGGAAAGTTATGGGGATATTTATAGCCCTTTGCATACCCCAGTTCTTTCATCAAAGAAGTGGGTGCATTGCGTATATGTAAAGGAACAGGCAGGGCCTCCTTCTTTTGAATATCGTCTTTCACCTTTGAATATGCAACATATATTGCATTGCTTTTTGGGGCACAGGCAAGATACAGAGCGGATTGAGCAAGTGCAAGATCTCCCTCAGGTGAGCCAACAAACTGGTATGCCTGCATGGCACTTAGCGCTATTTGCAGTGCAAGTGGATCTGCATTTCCAATATCCTCAGATGCAAAACGTATCAAACGCCTGGCTATATATAGAGGGTCCTCCCCAGCCTCCAGCATCCTTCCAAGCCAGTAAAGGGCGGCATCAGGATCGCTCCCCCGCATGCTCTTATGCAAGGCTGAAATCAGGTTATAGTGTTCCTCTTTGTCCTTATCATAGATAAGAGACTTCCTCTGGAATACCTCCTCTGTCATCTCAAGGGTGATATGCCTTATGTCATCTATATCGGGCGCTGTTGTCAACACGGTCATTTCCAGAGCATTCAAAGCTCGTCTGGCGTCACCATTGGCCATTAAAACGATATGCATCAAGGCAGGCGGGTCTATATTGATCCTATAATTACCCAGTCCCTTCTCTTTATCTGAGATAGCCCGCCTTAATATAATCTCAAGATTCTCTTCCTTTAAGAGGTTTAAGACAAAGACCCCGGTACGGGAGAGAAGGGGTGAGATAACCTCAAAAGATGGGTTTTCGGTGGTAGCTCCGATAAGGATTATTGTACCATCTTCCACATGAGGAAGGAATGCGTCCTGCTGGGCCTTGTTAAAGCGATGGATCTCATCTACAAAAAGTATTGTTGGTTTATTTTTCAACCTCCAGTAATCTCTAGCCTGTTCTATAACCTCTCTTATATCTTTCACACCAGCCAATACTGCACTGAATGAGATAAAGTTTGCATTTGTCTTTTTGGCTATAATACGGGCAAGGGTGGTCTTGCCTGTGCCTGGAGGCCCCCAGAATATTAACGATTGAATCTCATCTGCCTCGATTGCATTTCTTAGCACCTTCCCTTTTTTCAAGATATGGTCCTGACCTACAAACTCATCGAGGGTAACAGGACGTATACGTTCTGCAAGGGGTGCTTCCTTATCTCTCCTCTCTTTTATTTTATCTTCAAATAGGTCTATTTGCATAATCAAGGTCTTAGTTTTATCTGTTCACCGTTCGTTCTTTTTGTATACAATGTAGAATCCGATTCTTATTGATCTTTGCTTTTTGTCTTTATAACTCTAATTCTTCCAGATTATGGATTACAGAATCCCCTGCCCTCTTCTTTTCTCTATCCAAAAAGATGGCGTTTGCTCCTGCCTCTTTAGGGGCTATATAGTCAAACCCCCAATGATCACCTATATGAATAAGTCTTGAAGGCAATATGTTCAATATATTACAAATCTTGAGATAACTCTCTGGTGTCTTCAACAGTTTAAAATCAGATATCACAGAAAAGTCAAATTTGAAAAACCCTTTGAACTCTCTTATCTTTACATTAAGGAACTCTCTTGGCATTGCAGTCGTAAGGATCAGTATATATTTGGACTTTAGTCTCTCTAATGTAGGGATTACATCCGGGAAAATCTCAACTTTAGACGCATATTTAGAAAGAATGACTTCAAATGTAGTATCAAGATCAAAATGCCTGATCCAGTGATTCATCTCATACCAGCGCATATCGTTTTCACCGACTTTCTCATACTCAGATATCGTATAGGCCCTTGCTTCTTCAAGGCTCATGCCTTTTTTTCTGCCTATGAGGGCAGGAAGCTCCTCCATCCATATCATGTTGTTGAAATCCATAGAAACCAGGGTTCCATCCACATCAAAAGACACGACTTCTATATTCCTTCTCATCAAATAACCTTTCTTTTGTATTGTAAGTCCATATATCTCTCTTTCGTGAAAAACCTGTTGTCTAAATCCCAATTCGTCTTGTCTAAAAAAAAACAATCATTAGATATATTATCCAAAACACCTTACAGTTTCAAGGAGAAATCATCTATAACAAAATCAATCTAAGGAAAATTATTTCACTCAAAAGGTTTAAGATTAACCCGAAGATACCAAAATTACTGCAAGATTCATTGACATTCCTTTATCTAATATGTAACTACTCAGGTTGTCAAGTTCAAGCCTGCCCTGGCCCAGACCTGGTTTGCAGCGACAACTGCGTCTTCCAGGAAAGTCGCACCAGGGCGGGCCCGGAACTTTGAACCTGAGTAGTTGTCTATATGTGATAAATGAGTCTTTATGAACGAATAGTGCTCTATTGATCGGTGCAGGATAGCAATAGAGGAATCTTAAAACCTCAATGGCATAAGCGAAAAAAATGCAGGAAACTCCAAACTGTTTGAGATGCGGCAGGATATTGACCTGTCAAGGGTCTTTGTAGGAATTGGGATTTGGGTAAAAGCCTGTTAAGGGTTACTTGCTCGTGTCAACAAGTTCGTCCCGGTTGCTTCAACAGCAACCTCACCATCAGTACGGGTGATGATAGCCCTACAGAACGCTACTCTTTGGGTAAGGCGTACAACTTCTCCTCGAATTCGCAGTTTATCCCCTTTTACCAGGCCTCTAAGATAGGAAAGTTTCATTTCAATGAGTGTGCATTTATCCCCTCGCTCAAGAGCAGCAAAGGTGGCAAATGCCATTACAGCATCTGCTACGGCAGCAGAGATGCCGCCCTGTACAGGCCCATTCGGATTGCATGTCTTTGCACTCGGAGACCATGTTCCCTCGACCCAGCCTTCACCATATCCAGTCAAATAAACACCGAATTCCCCGAGTAATGGCATGCCGCCATCGCCCAGCCATTTATCCATGTTGCGTGACAAATCTACCCCTCGCTGATTCTACATACATGTCTGATTTGCCTGTTATTATGATTCGCGAAGCTTTTTTGCACATGGTATACATGCCAATTTACCACTTATCTTTTCAGCCCGTGTATCCATCATACTTTCCGCACAGAAATCACATTTTATAGACCTTCTGATCTGGGCAGGCTCAGGTTCCATAATGTCTGTCTTCTTCAATGAAACAATCTCTTTTTCAGCTACACTGAGAAGCCACTCTATTAATCGGTCTCGATCCTTAGCAATATCTTCCGGAATTTTTATCGGATCAAAGACAACACGTACACCCTTTCTTGATTGGCGGGAATAGAGGGTAAAGGCATGCTTTCCATAGTCCTTGAAAATGAGATTCCCCTTACCGAACGTACATCCGGTAATGAATTGGAGGGCATCCACACCGCAGGCATTGTTTTCGATGATTGCGACGAGTTCTTCATCTTCCGCTCTTTCTTGAGATAAGAATCTGAGCGCGGCATTCGTCATTCTGTATCCAATTGCAAGCCCAGGGCAGCTATGCCCATGAAAAGCAATCAAATCCTCGTATTTTATCTCCATATTAAACATGTTAACAAAAGTATATGCCAAAGGCAAGGGATTTTATAATGAGGGTAGCCCTGGATAAGAGAGGAGTTTCGGGTTAATAGACACTCAGCATCATATTTTTACTCGGTGTGACACCGGTTCCTTTTCTATTTTCAATCTTAAACGGGATAGATATCAATTGCATTCCATTATTTTTTTGAATGGCAAAATGAAGATGCGGGCCACTTGAAAAACCAGTATTCCCCGATTCAGCCAGGATATCACCTTCATAGACTTTCCTTCCAATGCCTACACGGATGCTTTCTAAGCTTAGATGCGCATAAACCGCCATAGTTCCATCATCATGTAATATGCGTATAAAGTTTGCCCTTTTAATATAGTCCTCCCTATCTGTTCCACCTCCAAAAAAATCATTTGCAATATCCATAACCACTCCGTCCCTTGCAGCACAGACATTGGTTCTTTCTGGCATCGCAATATCTATAGCGTATTCGTTCAGTGGGGTATTATGGCTGTATTCTCCATGAAACGCCTGGGAGATGCGAAATGATCGGCCAAACTGAAATGGAGCACGGTAAGGCTTTGGCGGTAGATGCTCTGCCTTTGGATCCCCAAGACAATACCGGTAGTTGTAACGATAGGCCCAGGATTGATCTTTTTTAATCGGCCATATCCTCACCGCTTCCTTTTTACTCAAAGAGGGTATGACTAACCGAGCCGGTAATTGCGGAGTGGTGAATATATTCTTTTCTTCTAAAATATTAAACTCTACTTCTATAGGCCCCCCATATTCATTCAACACAGAAAGGACCGGCTCTCTTTCTGTCCCAACATTACTTACATTAACACGTTTTTCAACCTTATCTACTCGAACCTGTATGACGTCTAAAGGATGTTCTGTATCAGGACATATATTTGAGTAATGGTAAACTCCTCTTTCATCTTGATACTTATAAATCTTTTCAGCATTAGCATTGTTTCCAAAGAGTATAAAAATGAACAAGAATATCTTTAAAAGTCTTGCCCCTTCCATTTTCTTTACGCTTTGCCTTTCTTGAGCTTAAACAAAAGGATCATTCTATAATTGTACACCAAATAAGATCTTTTGCATTATTTTAGCCTTATGAAACAGAAAGCACCGGCCAAGCTTCAACGGCAATCAAATTTTAACCCGTGCAGAACTCGCATCTAAGAGAGCATAAAGAAAGAACAGCATCCAGCTATTAAATTAAGCAGATAAGCTTTGGAACGATTAACATCCTAGAACAACGAGGTTTTCCCCCTGTTCTTTCTTAATGCTCACTAAGATGTTCAAACAGTTGCACGCGTTAAAATTTGATTGCCGTTGAAGCTTGGCCAGTGCTTTCTGTTTCATAAGGCTAAAATAATACGAAGAGTTTTCCTTTAATAGGTTCAGGGAAAATATGATATACATTACTTTATAACGCTCATATCT
>JAUXFK010000108.1 GCA_030623035.1 Deltaproteobacteria bacterium
CTGGGGAGCGTTTAAGGTCAATGCGCCGCTTTATCGAAGCAACAAGCTCCGGAGCGTACTGGATTTCATCAAGAATCAGAGGAGGGGGATGATTATTCAGAAAAAGTTCAGGGTCCTGCCGAGCGTTCTCAATATCAATAACAGGATCAAAAACAACGATTTCCGCCTCCATACCCAATGTATTCTGGAGCAGCGTACTTTTTCCGACTTGCCGAGCTCCACTGATAACAACTACAGGAAAGGACTCAACCAGCTTATAGAGTTTGTCTGTCAATATTCTTCTGATGTACATGGTGTAATATTAGTGATGGCATCATTATAAGCCAAGTATTTTATTGAATAAAATGCAGAAAAGTTTTGTTTCTAAAATATTCGTAACCTCACAACTTCTCAATTTCAAATCTTCCGTCTTTTAACTGATAAGGCTAAAAGTCCTGGGTTCAGGTTCGTGATTGGTTTGTGTGTTGTTCGTGTTGGAATGGTAAAAAGTTAAAAGAGGTCTGGGGGAAATTTCGTGAATAAAATTAAAATCCTCAGGATATTTTCGAGATTAAATATCGGTGGGCTGGCGATTCATACTATTTTGCTGACAGCTAATTTGATGAATTCGTAAAAAGTCGTCACTCCGGTGAAAACCGGACTCCAGATGGTCCGCAACTGCTTGAAAACACTGGATTCCGGCTTTCGCCGGAATGACGGGAAATGGTATTTTTTGACTTTTTACGAGACCAGCTAATTTGAATAGCGACCGTTTTGAATCCATTTTGGTTAAGGGATCCGAAGACCCTTTTGAGGGGAATATGATGTACCTGGCCAGAGAAAAAGGTCTGGAGCCAATAGTCATTCCGGAGATGGGGAATTGAGAGGGAACCTGGAACATCCGTTATAGGGATAAAGCTTCGATTCGAGAATCCTCATATCATAACATTTGCCGTACCTATCCTGGTTCTTGGTCTTCCGATCTTTGATACCACTCTGGTGACAGTTGACCGAATCCGTCGCGGAAGGCCTGTCTGGCTGGGAGGTACCGACCACAGTAGCCATCGACTGGAGGTCTTGACCGGTTCTGCCAGGCTGGCAGTACTCATCCTCTACCTTGTTTCCATTAGTCTGGGCTGTATGGCCCTGGTGCTTTCCGTGGCCACCTACGTCCAGGCAGTTGGGCTGATAGTGGCGATTTTCCTTATGGCTATAGCAATCTTTATAATTTTCTTGAAAATTCCGATAAGTTAGTTGTTGAAAAATTCTCTTAAATATAGTATAAAGCAAAAATCGTAAACTGTTTAGCCGAATAATGATTTGGATGGACACTCGTTAGCTCCTTAAGATGACTAAACAATTACAAAAATCATAACAATTTGTATCGGTGATTTTAAAGAGTTAACCTGGTCCCTTTCCATTATGAATAATTCAAATAAATTAATAAAAAAAGAACCAAATTCCTTCTTTAAAAAGCAGCTCAAAAAGACCGGTATAAAGAGAACCCTTTTCTTTCTGATTTCAGATGCCGCGATATTCACTTTAGCCCTTTGCATCTCTTTTTTACTTCGTTTTGATTTTGCCATACCAAAGGTCTATATATCTCAGTTATACCCCTGTATTCCCTTATTTATAATCGTAAAGTTATCCATTTTGTCTTCCTTTCAAGTCTACCGTTTTAACTGGGCATATATCGGTCTTTATGAGCTTACAAAAATATTTAAGGCACAAACCTTAAGTTCAGTAATTCTTAGTTCTTTAGTCCTGGCTATCTCTTATGATGGGATTTTTCAAGGCTTTCCCCGCTCCATCCTTTTCATCGATTATTTCATATCCCTTATTTTGATTGGTGGGTTAAGGATTTCAAAGCGGGTTTATATGCAAAACAGTAACCACTCAAATATTGCGAAGAAGAAAACATTGATCATCGGGGCAGGAAATGCCGGTGAGCAGATTGTGAGGGACATGAAAAGGGTTAAAGAATCTCCTTATCTGCCCGTTGCATTCATAGATGACGATCCATCCAAAAAAAAGACCTCAATCCATGGTGTTGAAGTAATGGGCAAAAGAGTCCATATTCCCAAAGTCTCAAAAAAGTTAAAAGTAGAAATGGCAGTGATTGCCATGCCATCGGTTCCTTCATCGGAAATCAGGGATATTGTCTCTTACATTCGAAAGGCAGGAATAGATGATATTCATATTATACCAGGGACCAAAGACATTATTTCCAGAAACATCGATGTCTTTGATATTAAAAAGATTGCCTTAGAGGATTTACTCGGGCGAGAGCCCATAAAGATTGACTATACGAAGGTAAAATCGGACATTAAGGGCAAGAATGTCCTTATAACCGGGGCAGGAGGGTCTATTGGTTCGGAAATGGCAAGACAGATATCAGGGCTTGAGCCACAGCTTCTTATCCTTTTAGACATCGATGAAACCGCCCTGTTTCATATAGACAGAGAGATAAAAGATCATTACCCTTGTCTTTCGATTCAACCTGTTCTAGGAGATATACTGAATAAAGAGAAGATGGATACAGTCTTCAATAATTTTAAACCACAGATCGTATTCCATGCAGCAGCGTATAAGCATGTACCTATATTAGAGGATTTTCCGGAAGAGGCCTTTAGGGTCAATATTATGGGCACAAAGATACTCTGCGAGCTTTCATACAAAAAAGGAGTAAAGAAGTTTATATTCGTCTCTACGGACAAGGCCGTTAATCCAACCAGTATTATGGGGACAAGCAAGAGGGTGGCGGAGATGGTGGTATCAAACCTTAACCACCAACAAACCACCCAATTTTTAGCTGTACGATTTGGAAATGTGTTGGGAAGCAGAGGCAGTGTCATCCCCCTTTTCCAGGAGCAGATTGAAAAAGGCGGGCCCATTACCATCACTCATCCGGATATGAAGCGTTATTTTATGACAATACCTGAGGCTGTTCTTTTAGTCCTGCAAGCCGGAACTATGGGAAAGGGAGGAGATATCTTTTTACTGGACATGGGTAAACAGATAAAGATATATGATGTGGCCTGTGAGTTGATAAGGCTTTCCGGCCTGGAACCTGGAAAAGACATCCCTATTGTTTATACTGGAATACGACCGGGAGAAAAGTTTACTGAGGAGCTTTTAGCCACTGATGAAGAGGTTGAGCATACAGACCATCCAAAGATATTTAAGGTTAAGACAAAAGAGACCTTTTCAAAGGATATCCTCTATCGGAAAATCGAAGATTTGAAGAGGGCTGTCCAACTCCAGGATACCCCGGCCATTATTCGCACTTTCCACAAACTAACCACTGCCAGTATAGATAACCCGCCGGATTGATCGCTAAACTTCAGAAATCAACTGAAAAAAGAAGCTGGAGTCTATATCAAATGACGATAACGCCTAAGACCTTTGACAAGGTTATAGAAGGCGGCTTATTCTTTATTATCTTTTTTACACCCTTTGCCTTTGGATCAACACAGGTATGGGCTTATACCTTAATAGAACTGGTCGTTATCTTCTTGATTGCAACATGGTTGATTAAACTGAACCTGAAAAACCGGAACAAAGAATCCAAAAAGCATGAGGTTCATCCCGCAATATTAATCCCTATATCTCTCTTTATCTTTCTCATCCTGTTCCAGATGCTCCCCCTGCCCCCTCAATTTATAAAACACCTGTCACCCAACACCTACAAACTCTATGAGCAGACCCTCCCCAACTGGCCTGCTTTAAAGGATGCAAGCCTCGAGAACCAGGGTTCAGGTTTTAACCACAACTGGAAGTCAATATCTATCCATAGACATGCTACCAAAACCGAACTTTTTAAGATACTCGCGTACATTGGGGTATTCTTCTTGATAATTTATAACCCCACAAACAAAAACCAGATAAGAAGACTCATATTAGCTATCATACTGGTTGGCTGCTTTGAGGCCTTTTATGGCCTTTTGGAATACTTAAGCGGACATCAACACATCTTTTTCTTCAAAAAAAAGTATTATACAGATAGTGTTACTGGAACTTATATAAACCGCAACCACTTTGCCGGATATTTAGAGATGGTTATCCCTATTGCTTTCGGTCTTCTGATCTATCAATCAAACATTCACCGATTTTATTCTACCGGCAGTTGGCGCCATCGCTTATCCGGCATCGAATCTTATCTTTCAAAAAATGGTATTCTCATATTCGGTGCCATAATCATGATTTTAGCCCTTGTCTTTTCTCAGTCTCGAATGGGGATCATTAGCCTGTTGAGTTCAATGGGTTTTATGGGATTCATGCTTTTAATTTCAAGCAAAAGAAGGCGAAAAAGGATCGTAATCTTTATCCTCATCCTGGCCTTAATTTCAATCTTTTTTTTGACATGGATCGGACTCAATCCGGTTTTTGAAAGATTTACATTCATACCCCAGGAGTTGGAATCTGAAAGCAGTCGCCCCATTGTGTGGAAGGATACCATTAATCTCATCAAAGACTTCCCCATATCAGGAACAGGTCTTGGCACCTATATTCATATCTTCCCCAGGTACAAGACAATAAGTACCCGAATCTTATATGACCATGCCCACAATGACTACCTGGAATTTTTCTCCGAAGTAGGAATTGTTGGCGTTTTTATAATGCTTGCAGGATTTGGCCTTTTCATAATTAGGATATTTAGAAGATGGAAAGAGAGAAGAGACCCATATGTAAAGGGACTAACCCTTGGAGGTCTAACCGGGGTCATTGCAATTCTCATTCACAGTATTACAGATTTCAACCTCCATATCCCTGCTAATGCCTTGTTGTTAGCCATCATCTTGGGATTAACCTTTAATGTAGTGAATTTAAAGAGGATTAGAAAAGACCATGCGTAAATTCATAACTCTCACAGTCATATTTCTAATCCTTATCTTTTGGGGTACATCTGCTGTCAGACAGTGGAGAGCAGATGTTTATTTCAATCGAGCACAACTATCCAGTCCTTCAATCTTTCAATCACCTGAGTTTCCGAATGACTCAATTACCCAGTCACTCAATCATCTAAAAAAGGCAATAGCCCTGGATCCATCAAATGCCGAATATCACTACCAACTTGCTAAAGCCCACAGTCAAATCCTGCAGAAAAGCTTAAAAGAAGGAAAATGGGTATCAGTGCGTGGGAAAAGGTTCTTTAAATGCAGGCCAAAAACCATAGACCATGCACTTAACGCCCTCAATTCATATCAAAAAACCATTACCTATAATCCAACCAATGCCTATGCCCATATGGGTCTGGGTTGGATCATATACCGGCTATCCTGGCTATCCATTAACAGTGATCTGTTATCGAAAAATACAAAAGACTTTACTAAAGAAATCACTCAAATACTTGACCACCCATCCATTGCCCGGAACTACTTCAAAACAGCCACCATGCTGGCTCCATCCGATGCATATGTGCATTATAGCCTCGGTTATTATTTCCTAACCCAAAAAAGCCTCAAGCAGTCAACTGAACCCTCAACCCTGCACTCAGGGCTATTGGCCTTTAAAAAGGCTATACAAATAGACCCTGGTTATACAGGTACTATTATTAATACATTATGGTCTCAAAAAACAGGATATGAAACACTTATAGAGGTAATCCCGGATACCATAGGAAATCATTCTCGTTTATATAAGTTCATGCTAAACAAAGGGGCATTTGACGAAGCCTTGATTACACTAAAATATTTTGATGGTTTAAAGATAAAGAAAGCAGCGGAATTGGTAAAAAGTGGAGACCGAGAAACAAGAAAAGGAAGACATGAAGATGCTGCAATGTTCTATCAACAGGCTTACAGCCTTGACCCCACAAATATATTCGCCTTATTCAGGTTGGGAAAGTATGAAGGAGTGATCCACCAGGCTGATCTTCAGGGAATAAAATTAGCCGATCGAGTAAATATCGACAGGATGAGATCTTACTTTCAGGCCCAAATAGCCGGCTCAACCGATCCTAATGGCTTGATAAGTTCTTATTATCTTGGCCGATGTTACGAAGAGCAAGGAAGAATGGATGCGGCATTGGATGAATACAAAAAGGTTTTGAAGACAAACCCGAACCATTTCAATACCCTGGTAAAACTTGAAAAATCAGGAATCCGGCCAATCGAGCTTTCATTCACACAATCACTCGATTACCTGTCTACCAAAAAGATCAGTCGTTCGGAATGGCCCAACCAGGGCAACCTCAACTCCAATGGTAGAATTACCAAAAAAGTTAACCTCTTTAAAGGGAAGGTCAGGTTTTTCCTAAATATGAGGGGAACCCCGGCAGAAGGAGTTTACCCCTATGCGATCGCAAGATTGGATGAAAGAATTCTTGACGGGTTTTGTGTGGATTCGGAAAGTTTTGTCTATTATTACTTTGAATCGGAGATTGAGGCAGGAAACCATCACATAAGCATTGAATTTACCAATGATCTCTATCTCCCGAAAAAAGGGGAGGATCGGAATCTCTTTGTGGGGGATATTATAATAACCGCTGGCAGGTTGAACTCCCCGGCAGCATTTCAGTAAAGGGGAGATTGAAAGTCGAAAGGATCTTAGAATTCTTAAACCCTTTCTTTTTCTTACTTCTCGGATAATTTTCTTGCTTTGCAAGAAATTATATTGCAAAATAAGACAAATTCTTCGATATTTGCTTACTATAATTGACTTTAACTTCCATTCTCTTTTTTGGAAGAGATAGGATGATGGTCTCGTAAAAAGTCAATAAATACCATTTCCCGTCATTCCGGCAAAAGCCGGAATCCAGTGTTTTCAAGCAGTTGCGGACCATCTGGACTGCGGTTTTCACCGGAGTGACGACTTTTTACGAATTCATCAAGGATTGAACGAAACAAAAAAGGAAGACCGGTTAAAGTGATAATTTTGAATTACGCCCCCTATTCTCTCCTAAAACCTTTTGTCCTTGACATAAGCCTATAAAAACTGATAATTGTCCTTATATTAAGGATAGCATACATGATAAGCAAACATATTCTCAAAGAAATAATCACGACAAATGAGGAGTTTATCCTGAAGCACACGGGAGATATCGTGGCCAGGGAGGGGGTTTTATTTCCTGAAACCGTAAGGAAAGTTGTGGTTTTTTATGGGGCAAGGAGAAGCGGCAAGACATTTATCTTATATGATCTTTTCAAGAAATACCGAGATGTTTCGTTGTATCTCGATTTTGAGGATGAGCGTCTGCTCGACTTTGAGATCAAGGATTTCAGGGCATTGAAAGACGTATTTTTGGAGCTGAAGCCGCATCTATCAGGAAAAAGATTGGCATTCCTATTGGATGAGGTCCAGAACATTGGAGGGTGGGAAAGATTTTGTAGGAGGGCGGTGGAGCGGGAAAACACGATGATTTTTGTCAGCGGTTCATCTTCTAAAATGATGCCTGCTGAATTTCAGACTGAATTGAGAGGGAGAGCGTGGAGCGTAGAGGTGCTTCCGTTTTCCTTTAGAGAATATCTGATCGCAAAACATGTTGATATAAAGGATAAGAACCTTATTTACGGTCCACGGAAGGCGATTGTTAAAAAATACTTTTCTGAATATATGAAATGGGGCGGATTTCCTGAGGTCTCTTTACTTGAGTCTGAGTTTGAAATAAAAAAGCTTTTAAAGGAATATATTACCGCAATGTATTTCAGGGATCTGGTGGAGAGATATAAGATAACAAACATACCTTTGTTAGATAGCCTTACCGACAGGCTCTTTTCCTCATTTTCCATGAAATTCTCTGTAACCGCATTTCATAAACAATACAGGGGCAGGTTCCCTTTCTCAAAGGATTTGCTTTTCAGATACTACCGGCATTTTCTCCAGAGCATGCTTATTTTTGAGGTGAGGAAGTTTTCTGAATCCACTTACAAAAGGATGAGAAATCCCGCAAAGATATATCCTGTGGATACCGGGTTGTGCAGAAGGACAACCTCATTGGATCAAGGCAGGCTATTGGAGAATCTTGTATTTTTGGAATTGAAGAGAAAAGGACAGGAGATTTTTTACTTTGATGAGAATATAGAATGCGATTTTATAGCAAGAGATGAAAATGACAGGTTGTCTGCCGTGCAGGTAAGCCTTGAGTTAAATGAAAAAAACAGAGAAAGAGAGATTAACGGCCTGATAAAGGCCTGCAAATGGCTCGTCACAAATGAAGGGATAATCTTTACCTGGGATGATGAAGAAACCTTTGGCGCGGAAGGCATTGACATCAAAGTAATTCCAGTCTGGAAATGGCTGATTGAGTTGAAAGATTGAAGCTGAGAAGTTGAAAAGGAAGGCAATCGAGACCTGTTAGCCTGCTCGTTTGCTCGCTTGCCAGCATGTTAGCCTGTTAGCTTGTCAGCTTGTTAGCTTGTTAGCTTCATCGCTTTCCAGCTTGTTCGCTTGTTCTCTGTGAAACGGCCCAAAGAAGAAAAAGATATTGAATTATTTAAGAACGTCCCCCTATTCCCCTTCAAAGCCATAAAGGGCAGATTATTAAAGATAACTTATAAGCCTGAAGATGGCGATGTAATCGTTATCACAACGATAGCAAAAGGAGAATAATCGATGAGAATAGAGTACGATGGAGAAATCGATGCCCTGTATATCCGATTACAAGAAAAATATGTAGCTCGGTCTTTGGAAATAGAAGAAGGATTAAATCTCGACCTCGATGAAAATGGAAAGCTGATTGGGTTGGAAGTGTTAGACGCTACAGAGAGATACTCTTTGGCTGACATTTTCAATATTTCTACTGAGAATTTAATTCTAGGAGAAAAATTGAAAAAGAAAGCGGGCTAATGATTGGAGGAGAAAGCTAGGTTTGAAGGATTAAAGGGGTAAGGATTAAGAAATGGAGCATTTTGCAGAGTTTGGAGAAAATTGTATTATTCAGGAAAACACCATTGTTGGCCTGAAATACAGGGATGATTGTAATAAAGCAAAGATTGGGAATAATGCTGTGATAAGGGTTTTTACTGTTATATACGCTGATGTGGAAATCGGTGATGATTTTAAGACAGGCCACGGGGTGATTATCAGGGAAAATACGAAAATTGGGAGCAAGGTCGTTATTGGCAGCGGGACTGTATGTACTTACTCAGACCAGTGAAGGCGGTGCTGCGTTAGCCAATAGAAAAAACTTCAGGGCAAAGGAGTTCGGTAAATGTTGAGGATAGGGTTTGGAGGGGGGTTAAAGAGCTTGCCAGCCTGTTCGCTTGTCAGCCTGTCAGCTTGTATAACGTCCCCCATTAACACACAGAAAGCAGGGCTACTTATTTTCTTATGACCGCCCCCCCAGGCTTGCAAAAGGTTGGGATACTCCTGTAAACATTCTCAAAGGTAAGGCGATTAAATGAAAGGAAGTCAGATAAAAATCAACGATCGACAAGTT
The DNA here is from genome assembly GCA_030623035.1 of Deltaproteobacteria bacterium. Lineage (GTDB taxonomy): Bacteria > Desulfobacterota > UBA8473 > UBA8473 > UBA8473 > JAUXFK01. The sequence continues at coordinate 9,359 of JAUXFK010000108.1, forward strand.
GGCGGAGGCTCATTAGTTTACATCATAGCCGAGATGTCCGGCAATCATAACCGGTCGCATGCCCAGACTCTGGCGATTGTTGGGGCTGCGGCCAA
>JAUXFK010000007.1 GCA_030623035.1 Deltaproteobacteria bacterium
AAATGGCCCTTTTGCCCAATCTCTGTGTCAGGCTCAGATTTTAATCCTCGAAATATGTCAATATATTCCTGCGGTTAAAATCTTCGCCTTCCTTGACCTTGAACAAAATTTCTCATTTCTGGATGGACACTAAGTAGCGGTAGTCTGATTATTGCATAAGTATTTTTAAAGTCGATCGGACTTTACAATTAAGTTCATTGATGCTAAAAGAGAACATAGCTTTACTTTCCAAATAGAGGCGTACCTGTTTGCAAGGCATGTGTAAAATTGGAGATAAATACGGGGAAACAGAGGGGATTTGAGATAATTACACACCTTTTTTCGGTACTACTAAAGGGAGGGTTGCTCAGTAATTCATCGAGAACTGATAAGACACAATTATAGAAACCTTTTAAGATAGTCAGGAGGGAGATAAAAAATGGATCTTGCTTTGAATGAAGAACAGGAAATAATAAAGAAGAGCGCCCAGAATTTCTTGAAAAAAGAATGTCCCTCTAGCCTGGTACGGGAGCTGGAAGAAGATGAAGAAGGATATTCACCCGATCTATGGCGAAAGATGGCAGAGTTGGGCTGGATGGGTCTGATACTGCCGCTTGATTATGGAGGCAGTGGAGGGAGTTTCCTTGATCTTGCAGTGCTTATAGAAGAGATGGGCAAGTCATGTGCACCCAGCTGGTTTTTCTCTACCATTGTCCTTGGTGCTCAGACGATTATGAGTATTGGCACTGAAGAACAAAAGGACAGAATGCTTTCAGCAATAAGTACTGGTGATTCTATTGGAACTCTCGCGTTCATTGAACCCAAATCCGGGTATGAGATCGCAAACATCCAAATGACTTCCAAAAGTAATGGATCAGGTTCTTATTTAGACGGGATCAAGCTCTTTGTGCCCGATGCCCATATTGCTGATTGGATTATATGCGTTGTTAGAGGGAAAAAAGAAAGAGATATTGACCCAGACCTGGAACTTTTGCTTATCGACAAAAAGGCCCCTGGCATATCCATTACTCCGCTCAAGACGATCTCCGGAGACAAACTCTTTGAGGTTAAATTTGACAAAGTAAAATTATCTCCTGACGACCTCCTTGGTAATAAAGAACAAAGCGCCAGGAATTTTGAAACCATACTGCAAAATGCAGCTTTAGCAAAATGTGCAGAGATGGTCGGTGGGGCCCAGATGGTTTTGGATATGTCAGTAGATTATGCCAAACAGCGAGTGCAGTTTAACAGTCCTATAGGGAGCTTTCAGGCGATTCAGCATCACTTGGCGAATATGCTTATTGATCTTGATTGTTCTCGTTATCTTACTTACTATGCAGCATGGATGCTGACCGAAGGAATTCCATGTGAAAAGGAGGTTGCAATGGCGAAGGCATTTACCAGTGATGCCTATATCAATATTACAACACTGGGGCAACAGATACATGGTGGAACAGGGCTAATCAAAGAGCACGATATGCAAATCTATTTTCGCCGTGCCAAGTCAGCTGCCCTATCTTTAGGCAATGCAACTTATCAGAGAAAGATGGTAGCCGCACATATGGGACTTTAATATCAAAGAGGCGAAAGGGGGCATTTATATGGATTTCAGGTTTTCTAAGGAAGAAGAGAGTTTTAAGCAAGAAGTTCGCGATTTTTTAAAAGTAGAGGTGACCCAGGAGATGGTTGATGAAGTGGAAAGGGGCACAGAGATAGGGATTGGTCCCCATTGCTGGGAACTGATGAAGAAGATGGGAAAAAGACGGTGGCTTGCACCCGCTTTTCCAAAAGAATATGGGGGACTGGGGGCTACTCGCTGGCAGCAGTTTATAATAGCGGATGAAATGACTTATCATCGATCTTTTCCTTTGCACCTATGTGGTGTTGGAATCGTAGGGCCTACTTTATTGCAATATGGTACTGAAGCACAAAAGAAAGAATACCTTACAAGAATAGCTGGAGGAGAGATTGAGTTTGCCCTTGGATATACAGAGCCGGAAGCCGGCTCAGATTTGGCCAACGTGCAGGTCAAAGCGGAGAAAAAAGGGGACTCCTATATAATAAACGGGCAGAAGGTCTTCAATACCGGATGTCATTTTTCCCAGTACGTATGGCTTGCAGCCCGAACGGATCCAAACGTATCTAAGCACAAAGGGATATCCCTCTTAATCGTTGATATGAAGACCCCAGGTATTACTGTTCGGCCATTATGGGTTATGGACGATGATAGGACGAACGAGGTCTTTTATGATGATGTAAAAGTTCCAATAGAGAATCTGATCGGTGAAGAAAATAAGGGGTTCTATTACATTCTCACTGCTTTAGCTCATGAAAGAAGTTTCCCAGTAGGAGATATGCGCCGTACCTTCGAAGAGTTTGTTGAGTATATTAAAGAAGAGGGACTGGGAAAAGACCCATTGGTTCAGCAAAGTGTGGCACAGCTCGCAATAGAGCTTCAGGCAGCCTCCCTCCTTGCTTACCGTGTTACCTGGCTGACCGATAAGAATATATCTCCCAATTGGGAGGCACCAATGGTCAAAGTCTTTCTCACTGAATTTATGAGGAGATTTAGTAATACGGCTATAGAGATCATGGGTCACTATGGTTTACTTAAGAAAGGTTCGAAGTGGGTGCCGCTTGAGGGAAGGATAGAGCGTCTCTATCGCCATGCAGCCAGGCGTAATATCTCTGCAGGCACTTCAGAGGTGCAAAGGAATACAATTGCAAGAGTCGGGTTAAAATTGCCAAGAGGATAAAGGCCGGATAAGGACTCGTTATAGATTCTTTATTTTATGTAACAGTTTAGCTTTTTGAAAAGCGCCGCTTCAACGACAATCAAATTTTAATCCGTGTAAAACTCGCATCCAAGTGAGCGTAAAGAAAGAACAGTATATCAACTTTCAATTCAGCAGTTCCATTATTAACTATTTCAGACATTAAATGTGAGGCTATCCCCCGTTCTTTCTTAACGCTCACTAAAACGCTCAAACAAGTACACGCATTAAAATTTGATTGTCGTTGAAGCTTGATGATAGCTTTCTATTTCATAAGGCTAAAATAATACTATTTTATTTGTTCCAGGGTCTGTTTTGCCTCCTTTGAACCTGGAAAATCAGGATTTAACTTCAAGGAGGTTTCCAGCTCTCTTTTGGCTGATGCTATATCCCCGTCTTTATAATGGGCCATTCCCAAATGGTAGTGGACAATCGGATTGTCTTTCATCTTCTCAAGACTTTCCATAAATAATGCAATAGCCTTTTTGTACACATTCTTTTTGTAATAGATCCATCCAAGAGTATCTGAAATCACTGGATTATTGGGGGACTTCTCTTTTGCGCTCTGGGCATAAGAAAGGGCAACATCGATATTCCCCCCGTATTCAGCATAGTTCCATGCAAGGTTATTGGCTGCCGGTGCAAAGTCAGGCTCGATATCGAGGGCCTTTTTGTACATCTCGTTTGCCTTATCCCGTTCTTTTTTATGCTCGTATAATACACCCAAAAGCATATATGCAGGCAAATATCGGGGATTCACTTCCAGTACATCCTGGTATTTTTTTATTGCATCTTCATACCTCTTGCCTTTTGCGTATAATGCCCCCAATTGAACATACGAAGGAATCATATTTCGATTGAGATCTATCGCCTTTTTAAAGCTCTCCTCTGCCTTCATTTCATCCTTTAATGCCAGGTATACCTCTCCGATTATGTGATGAATCACTGGATTGTCAGGAGAGACCTTAAGATGGTCTTGACACCTGCCCAGTGCTTTTTGTGGATCATCCTGCCTTATATGTATCGAAACAATCTGGGAGAGGGCTTCAACAAAATTTGGGCTCAGCGAAAGGACTTTTTCAAACTGCGTCAATGCTTCCTTTTCTTTTTTTGAAATTCTATATGCCAGCCCAAGATAATGATAACCAGCAGCATTTTTAGGGGCAAGCTTTATGACTTCTTTAAACTCGTTTTCAGCCTCGACTACCTTTCCTTTGTAAAGGAGGGATTTGCCTGAAATATAGTGGGCTTGAATGTTTTCTGGATTCAGCTCCAAAACTTTTCGGGCTTCACCCATGGCTAAATCGAATGACCTCGAGAACAAATGGATATCCGCAAGCAAAAGTCTGGCTTTTATGAAACGCGGATTGATCTCTAACACCTTCAACAACTCCCCTTTGGCCAATTGGTTATCCTTATTTTGTAAATACGCCAGCGCCAAATAATAATGACCAGGGGTAAAACGAGGCATCTCTGTGATTACTTGCTGAAGATCAGAAATTGCCTGATTCGGCTCTTTTTTTACCAGATGAAGTCTCCCCCTCAGGAAGCGTCCTTGGGGGCTATTGGGGTTCTTCTCCAATATACTATCGATGTAAACAGCGGCTTGTTCATGTTTATTATTGTCAAGGGAGAGTTCTGCAATCCTGGCTTTTGCCAAAACCATATCCGGGTTGATATCAATGGCCTTCTTGTATTGTTCAACAGCCTTATCAATCTCCCCTTGAGAGACATAGAGGTCTGCCAGACTTAAATATACCTTTGTGTTTTTAGGAGCAATCTCAATGGCTGCAAGATGAACCTCTTTGGCCTCATCAAACATCCTTTGAGAACGATAGAAGTTGGCCAACATGATTCGCAAATCTACATCCTCGGGTTTAATCTTGGTCAAATAAAGAAACTCATCCTCAGCCTTCTTCCAGTCTTTTTTTGCCCAGTAAAGATTGGCTAAATCCAGATGTGCTCTTATGTTATCGGGTTCTACTTCCAATGCCTTCTTAAGGGTCTTTTCAGCAGAGGCCGTATCCTTTTTTCTTAAATAGAGCCTGCTCAGGTGGATATAAGAAGGAATCCTATTGGTATCAAGCTCAAGGGCAAATTTTACCTTCTGAATACCACTGTCTATATCCTCTCTTGCAAGGGATTCCCCTAGAATAATATTTGCTTCAATATTATCTGGTTCTTTGCTTAGTATATCATTAGCTATTTGTTTCGCTTTTTCGATATCTTCCAGGTTCTTGGAAAGGAGATAGAGACTCCCCAACTTTAACTGTGCATCCGTCATGCCAGGATCAATATCAACACACTTACTGAGTTCTGAAAAAGCATCTTTGATCCTGCCAATCTTGAGATAGGTATGCCCCAACCGATAATGGCCCAGCGCTGATTTAGGATCGATCTGAACTACATTCTTAAACTCGATCAAGGCCTCATTATATTTAGACTCGTCAAAATAGTTAAGCCCCCTTTGAAGATGCTTCTTCATCTTTTCTTCAGGATTCCCGGAACATCCAATCCAAAGCATAGGAAAGGAAAGGGCGAAAACCATTAATAACAAAAGAGGGAATCTAATACATATTCTTTTTCTCATTGCATTAATCCTTTCTATAAAGAGCAAACCTCTGTACATACTTTCTTTGAAAGAAGACCCTAACAAATAATAGATTCAATGTCAACAGTTGTTGCCCAAATCCATTTTCGCTTTTATCTGAACTATCCTTTCATGTATGCCATTTGTATACTATGAGTTTTTTTCAGATAAGAAACTATTTCATATTACATTAATAATGATTTAGTAACGTTCAAAAGGTTGGGCAAAAAATAAATTGAAAAAATCGTGATCTCTCTTTAGGGTATATTTTGAGAAACAAAAACCTTGGAGGAGAGACCGTGATGAAAAGATACGTCAGTATAACATGTGATTTTGATCTGGCAATAGGGAAAGCTAATTTGAACGAGATTGTGTATCGATTGAAGAAGCATAGGGATTCTTTGATGCTTCGGATGTTGAAAGAGATTCTTGTGGCATATGATGATTTGATAATGGAACGGTTAACGCAGACAAAGATTTATCCCAGCAAGATGAGGAAGGGACCGGGGCGCCATGTACGTAAGGATGATGCTGAGAAGCGGTTTTGCCGTGGTCGTAAAGTTTACCGGCGCGGGTACCGTGACAGGAAGATAAAGACGGTTTTGGGGGTTCTCGATATGCGGGTGAGAATGGCAGAATGTCTCACTTGTGGTTCCCGGTATTCTCCGTTGTTGAATGCCCTGCATGTAGCCCCTTATTGTCGTAAAGAAACAAACATTGAGCATGAGGTTACTGAGGCGGTTATTGATACCAACTATCGTCGTTTGATTGAAGGGAGGTCGATCGATATTTCGTTGGGCGGCGTTCATAATATTGTTGTTGGCAGTGATATTGACAAGGCATTTCAGAAAGATATTCCTGCGGAAGAGTTATACGGGATCATGGCAGACGGCACCGGGGTAAAGCAGCACAAAGGGTCTAAGGGAGAGCTAAGGACTGTCATTGGGATTTCGCAGCAGGGCAGAGTTGTTCCCCTCGGTTCATTTGTCAATACTTCCTGGCCGGAGATAGAGAACGTTGTCAAGGAGCGGATAAAAGGAACGGCAGATCGTCCGATTCCCTTTGTCTATGATGGAGAGCCGGGTTTGGACGATTTTCTTTCAGGCACGGCTGAGGTGCAACGCTGTGCCTGGCACGCTCCCCGGGGATTGTATCATGCCCTCTGGGAAGACGGATTAAAGAAGAAAGAAAGCCAACCACAGATCGATAAGGTCAAACAGTTGGTCGGTATCGAGTTGCCGTCCGGGGATTTTGAGATTCTCAAGGAAGAGGACAAAGAACCCGTAAGGAATCGATATGAGAAGAGCAAAAAAGAGGTACAGGAACTGATCAGCACTTTTTATGAAAAAGGATACCAAAAGGGGGCTTCTTACCTGGAAAATTTGTCAAAACGGCTGTTTACTAACATTGAACTGTGGTTATCCACAGGGATCATTGCCCCGAAAACAACATCCCTTATTGAGCGTGTATTCCGAGAAATCGGTCGTCGCCTAAAAAGAATTGCCTGGGGATGGTCCGATGCAGCAGTGACAAATCTGTCGAAAATGATCCTGATTAAACAATACGCAAAAGACAAATGGGAACAATTCTGGAAAGAGAAACTGGGCATCAAAGGTTATTTCAACATTCAGATCCAAACTGTCGAAATCAACCTTTGCCCAACCTTTTGAACGTTACCAAACAATTACGAACAATTTTATCTTGATAGTATAGGAATTTCCTTTTTTTGACAGGATGTACAAGATGATCATGATATAAGAAGAGAAAAAAATCCTGTCAAAAGAGTCCGCCCGAAGGGCGCTAAGTTCACATAAAAATGGATTTAAGGCCACTTAACAACTCAATGAATCGTATCTTCACCAAACCATTTTTCCCTTATCTCCTTCTTTTCCATAAAGATTTCTTACTCTTTTCGATTCTGCAGGGCCTTTACGCTGCACCTGGTTAACGCAACGCTTTTGCAAGTTTTGAGGATATAATAATTGTTGGTTTCATCGTCCTGAAATGAGGGGCAAGCCTCTTGGATTCGAACCTCTTTCAATAAGAATCAAGCCTGACTTTAAACATAAAAAGGAGCAAATCGATGTTTCCTCTGGATAGGATCAAAGTTCTAGACTTCTCTCAGTCCGCTGCCGGGCCTTTCTGCGGTATGCTTCTTGGAGATATGGGTGCGGATGTAATAAAGATAGAGCCTTTGACAGGAGATTCATTTCGGCCACTGTTAAATGGTGCATGGTCTCAAATAATTAATCGAAATAAGAGAAGTTTGGCCCTCAACCTGAAGACCAATGAGGGAAAGGAAATTGCCTTAAAATTGGCTCGCGATGCAGACATACTCCTCGAAGCATTTACTCCGGGGAAAATCGACAAATTGGGTCTTGGCTATAATGAGATTAGAGATATTAACCCGGCAATTATCTACTGTTCTCTTTCCGGCTATGGTCAGGATGGCCCATATAGCTATCGCGCCGGTTACGACGTTTGCAGTCAGGCTGAATGCGGCCTGATGGCGGCTACCGGAGAACCGGATGGCGGTTATGTCAGGATAGGAGCCTCACCGATCGATTACGGAACAGGAATGTTCGCTATGATCGGGATGCTATTGGCCCTCCGTGTGCGGGATGAAACCGGTAGAGGACAACTTATTGACGTTTCGCTTTTCGATACAGGCGTAACCTGGATGAATTACTGGTTTGCAAACTATGCAATGACTGGTAAGGATCCTCCCAGGCTTGGATCGGGCCATGAATTTGCGACCCCGTATCAGGTTTTTCAGACCAAAGATAAACCGCTTTTCATAGGGGTTGCAAGCGATAAGTCATTTGCAGACTTTTGCAGGGAAGTCGGATTGAACTCTTTGCTGGAAGACCCTAAGTTCAATAACGCATATTCCAGGTTACTACATAGAGACGAACTGTTAAAGATTATTCAAGACAGAGTAAAGGAGTTTACCAGATGTGAATTGATCAAAAAACTGGATCCTTATGGTATTCCATATGCACCTGTTAATACCATCAGTGAGGTTGTAGATGATCCCCACATTAAAGCACGTGGGACATTGATAGAGATGGGGTCGGAAAAGGGTAACCTGAAAGCTCCTGGAATGGCCATTCGCCTCTCAGAAACACCCGGCACAATCAGGCGTCCCGCACCCGCACTTGGCGAGCATACGAATGAGATATTATCAGAGCTTGGCTACGAAAATAATAAGATCAACCGATTGAGAGAAAAGAAGGTTATCCTTTAAGGGGCTTTTGCTTAAACTTTGGAAGAACACCGCAACGAAAAAAATTTGACAGATTGTAATTTTTTTGCCTTACAAGCTTCACTAGAAGAGAAGACAAAATCATGACTGAGAGGAAGCTTCAAAACGATCAACAGGCAGACCGATTCTTCGAAGGGATAGAGATTGGAGCGGTCTCCGTGAAATGGGTTCTCAGGACACAAAATGGGGAAGTAACTCCGATAATCGCCCAGCACGGCGGAAATCCGAAAAAGAAGGTCCAAGAACTGGTTGAGAAGCATCCGAATACAAATGCTTCACGGATTGTGATAACCGGTGAGGCAGCAAGGGGGCTCTTTGACCTTCCTTACCGGTCAGAGACGGAATGTATTGAAAAGGCGCTTGCGTTCCATAGTCTAAAACCAGATGTCGTCCTTTCCTTAGGAGGAGAGACGTTTAGCGTTTACTCATTAAAGGATGGTATGATAAAAAACATCATTTCAACGACAAAATGTGCTGCAGGTACAGGTGAATTTATCGTACAACAGTTTAAAAGAATGGGCCTATCGCTTGAAGAAGGGCTTAAACAAAGCGAAGGTGGAAAGCTTGTGCAGTTGGCTACGCGTTGCTCTGTCCATTGTAAATCTGACGCTACCCATAAGCTCAATAAGGGAGAGTGCAGTCCTGGTGATATTGCCAAATCCCTTATCCATGATTTGGCGGAAAAAGTCAGTAAGATGGTTGAGATAGCAAAGTGGCCAACACGTTTAATTGTGGTTTGCGGAGGAGTTGCAAATAACCGATTTTTCATTGAGAACCTGAGACAATTCTTCAATGATTCTGAGGTCGTAGTTCTTCCATATAGCCCCTATCTTGAGGCATTTGGAGCATCTCTGTATGCTTCAGAGTTGCCTGAAAATATAACCATCCCAAACAATGACAAATGGATCAAGCCATTAAGTGTAGCCTTTGAGACCTTAAATGGGCTTAAGGAAGCTGAATCGTTTCTTGATTATAAGGTTCGATTTGATGTCGGAAAAAAGATAGTGCCGGATGCCAGGTATATCCTCGGCGTTGATGCCGGCTCTACCACCACCAAGGCAGTGCTTTTTAATGTGTCTGACGGTTCTGTTGGTGCAAGCTGTTACCTGAGAACCCTTGGCAACCCTGTACAGGCAACAAAGAATTGCCTGAATGAACTTATTAAGCAGGTAGGAGATGTGCCTATAAAGATAATCCAGGCAGGGGTGACAGGATCAGGAAGAGAGATGGTTTCCGTCTATCTGGATAACTGTCGAAGCTTTAATGAAATACTCGCACACGCCAAGGCAGCGTCTGAACATGTACCGGATGTTGATACCGTATTTGAGATAGGCGGTCAAGATTCGAAGTTTATTTCTTTCCTTAAAGGCGTTCCAATCGATTATGCGATGAACGAAGGGTGCTCAGCAGGAACGGGTAGCTTTTTAGAAGAATCTGCATCCGTAGATATGGGTGTTGCCATGGAGGATATCAGTACAATAGCCATAAGAAGCAAACATCCTATTGCATTCGGCGAAAGATGCGCGGCTTTTATCAATACGGACTTAAGAAACGCCCTTCAGCAAGGAGCAAATCAGGAAGATGTAGTTGCCGGTCTGGCCTATTCTATTGCTGACAATTATATCTCGCGCATTGTTGGTGCCCGTCATATTGGAGAGAATCTTCTCTTTTTGGGTGGCGTTGCACTGAACAAATCAGTTGCTCTGGCCATTGCATCCCGCACACAGAGAAAAGTGGTCGTCCCCACCCATCCTGAACTGATGGGATGTGTTGGAACCTCCCTTATGACGAGAGACCTTTTGCAAGATGGAGATATAGCAGAAAGTACACAAAAACTTAAAGATCTCGTCGAGGGTAAGATGGAAATAAAGGGCACCCTTTCTTGTACAAGCTGTGAAAACAGATGCGAGATTCAAAAGATAGCGATCCGAAACAAGACCTATCCCTTTGGAGGACTCTGTTCCAAATATGAAATCCAGCGTCACAAAAGCGGCAAGGCCAGAGAAGGAAAGGATCTCGTGGCAGTTCGAACAGAGATGATGTTCGATGAATTCGGGCCATATAAATTGCAAAACCCTCGCGGAAATATCGGGCTGCCCATGGCGCTGACGACCCTTGAACTATTCCCCTTTTATGCCAAGCTTATCAATGAGCTGGGTTATAATGTCATCCTATCCAATCCTTCAAAGGAGGGAAATACCAAAACAAGGGGAGCAATGTGCTATCCCTGTGAACTTGTCCATGGGGCTGTCTATGATCTCATGGACAGGGATGTAGACTTCATATTCTTACCGCACGTCATTGATATGGAAATCCCTGATGGCCATTCCTTCAGCTACACATGCCCTACCACGACAATCATACCAGGATTAATAAAGGGAGCGTTTGAAGAGATAACAGATCGAATCCTCTCCCCTCATATCGGGCTTTCGAAAAACCTTATAAGGACAACCCTGAAGGAGATCGGTCGGTTGGGTTCTATACTCAGTATCAAGAGGAAGACTGCAAAAAAAGCAGGGAAGAATGCCCTTTCCCACTATGAAAGGTTTGTTGAGAAGTATCATAGATATGGAGAAGAAGAATTTAATAAATTAATAAAAGACCCAACTGTCATAATCGCGGGAAGACCTTACACGACTTGCTTATCAGATGTAAATCTTGCCCTCCCACGAAAGATTATCAGCAGAGGGTATAATGTTATCCCTGTCGACATATTACCGCGATCGGATAATGGCTTCCAAATAGGCAATGTATGGCACTTCACTCAACAGATAACGAATGCGGTGGATCTTGTAAAGAAGATCCCGAACCTATATATCTGTCTGGTCTCCTGTTTCTCCTGTGGCCCTGATGCAAGTATATATCATTATATTCGACAGGAACTGGCAGGTAAGACTTTCTGTTACCTCGAAATAGATTCACATACCGCCCATGCAGGCTTTGAGGCGCGTGTGGGCGCTTTTATAGATATAATAGAAGAGCGTCGTCGTAGAGGTGAGGCTTAGGGCTCTAACTCGTAAATTCGGTGTCGTATTTTAGGTCAGAGTTCCGATCGTTGACCCGTCGGATTCGGGAAAACCTAAAGTGACTAAAGTTTGAAGTGCCTAAAGTGAACTAAAGTTAAGGAAAACGCTTTCAGAGCATTAGTCATGTATTACTGAACTTCGATTAGAGCAAACTACCATAAAGCAAACAGGGCAAGAATCAGAACGGATTTTAAGAATGAAATCAAAATAGAATATTTTAACTTTAGGCACTTTAGCTCATTTTAGGCACTTTAAACTTAATACGTAATCGTATTTAAGAATACGTTTACTTAGGGCTGTATTGACAGGTTGTTGAAAACTGAAAATGGGGGGGCAAAAAGATGAACAATAATATCGGACTCAAACAAGCGAGGCTTTCGAAGAATTGCAAGTATATTATCGATAGTGACGGTAACAGGGTCGAATATGATGATCCACGGGTAGTGCACGTTTGGCCGATAGATACCAGTATCTATGCAACAAGAATGATCGCAAATTTCTTCCGAAATATGGGTTGGAATTTCAGATATACTGGAAAGACGAATGCTGAAGTATTACAGTACGCAAAAAAACTGTGTTCCGGGAGAGAATGTATTCCTTGCACTTCAATAACAGGTGCAACCTTAAATGATATTCTCAGTAAGAGGAAGGAGGATCAAATACTCGTCTATTACAGCCTTGACCAGGATGGGCCCTGCCAGAACGGTGCCTGGCGTGTGGTCTGGGATGCCTTTGCCAAGAGGCTCAATTTGAGAAACGTTGTTTTTCTTTCGACACCGACCCAGAAAAGTAACTATATCGGACAGGGCGATCTATTTGCATTAAAGCTGGGCACTTTTATAGCTGTGAGTGACCTTCTTGAAGAAGCAGAGTATACGCTGAAATGTCTTGCCAGGGATAATAAAAGTGCAATAAAGACCTTCGAAGAAGAGACCGACCGCGTTATAGGCAGTGCCAAAAATGGGGTTCTGGCTGTTAGATCAGCCTTGAAGATATGGGCAGAAAACCTGGCAGAGGTACCTCTAAAGGCCAATGTGGAGGAGACGCCCAAAGTATTGATCTTTGGCGGCCTAAATGTTCTCTTTGTTCATTATCCGGTAACAGACTATTTCATAGAGCAAGGCGTCATTCCAAAGGTTGTCGATTTTTCAGAGGGTCTTTGCTGGCTTGAATCGGAACATATTGTCAGATACGGCTTTAAGAGAGGTCTGATCAACCCAAAGGAACAATTCAATATACCCTTTATGCTTCTTTCCTTGCTTAATCTAAGAAACAGTACAAAAGAAGGTCTAAACGCATTAAAGATGAGACTGCACCTCGCAGGCCTGGATTCTATTGTAAGAAGAGCCCGAAAGATAGCCGAGAAATCCGGTCTTCTGTATGATGTCCACATACCGTTTCGTACGATCGTTGAGCAAGGACACAGATATGTATCGAATATTGGATACACTGAAACTCCTGTGACTACAGGGAGGTATCTGTGTTCTATTGAGGCAGGGGCGATTGATGGATTGATAAATCTTGGTTCTTTCAACTGTCAACCCGCAATGAATTCCCAGGCCATCATACGCCCCTTAGCAAACAAAAGCGATATTCCATTTGCTTCTATCGATTGTGAAGGCCCATGGATATCAACAAATCAGCGAAGGCTACTCGAGACTCTGGCTGTGCAGGCCAAACGGGTTCGAGAAAAGAAAAATAAACATAGCAGTTTGGCTTTTTAAATATTTAATTGCCACTGAACCTGTGTCGATAACATCTATTTCATAAAGTTTAAATAATACGAAAAAACTTGACATTCGTATCTTTATTTACTATCTATCTATAATAGCGTTATGATTTAATCATAAAACAGGCCTGCCCAAATCACCTGCTCTTATGCTTTCCTTTTTAAATAAACCTAAAAAGGATTTTCCTTCTAGGCTATGGGAGCGATAAAGAAAAAAATGATAGGCAGTGGTTCTGTAGTTGCAATGTCACAAAAGATTAGAAAGGAGGTTTTTAATGGACTTTAGTTTTACTCCTGAACAGGAGAAGCTGAAAAAAGAATTTGAAGAATTCTTCATCACTGAGATGAAAAAGGCACCACCGACATATGAAACAGGTGGCCTTGAAGCAATGTTTGGTTCTGATGTAGGTTGGGAATTTCATCTTTACATGGCACGAGAGTTAGGAAAGAAGGGCTGGCTCGCCATGGCGTGGCCTGAAAAATATGGTGGAAAGGATGCCTCTGTAATCGATCAGGTAATATTCTCTGAGGTAAGGGGCTATTATGGAGGTCCAGGCGTGGACATTTTTGGCATTGGGATCGTTGCCCCTACACTTTTGGTTGCAGCAAGTGAGAAACAAAGAGAGAAATTTCTACCTCCTATAGCCAAAGGAGAGCTTATGTATTGCCAGGGGTGGAGCGAACCCAATGCAGGGTCTGACCTTGCTAGTTTATCGACGACTGCTGTCAAAGATGAAGATGACTATATAATAAACGGCCAAAAAATATGGACGAGCGGTGCCCATCGGGCTGATTGGATGTTCATTCTCGTAAGGACGAATCTAGAAGAAAAGAGGAGCAAAGGCCTTACCTATCTCCTGCTCGACATGAAGGCTCCAGGCATAACCGTTCGGCCGATCGAAGCCATGGATGGCTTGCATATGTTCAATGAGGTCTTCTTCGATGATGTCCGCGTACCTATAGCCAATCGAATTGGGGAAGAAAACAAAGGTTGGGAAGTAACTAGACAGAGTATGAATTTTGAGAGATCCAGTATAGGTATCTTTTCGGAAAACCAAAAAACAATTGAAGACCTGGTAAGATTTGTAAAAGAGACCAAAAGAGACGGGAAACCACTGGCGGAAAATCAGGTGATAAGGAATAAACTGGCTGAGCTTGCCGCTGAAACCGAAGTTGGTCGGGCAATGGCATATAATATAGCATGGATGCAAGAGAAGGGCGGCTTATTCCTGGCTGCATCTGCTGCATCTGCTGCGAAGGTCTTTGGAACAGAGTTGGCCCAACGTCTGGTTTATGTTGGTGCTGATATCCTGGGACAATACAGTCAAGTAAAAGAATCTAAGTGGGCACCTTTTCATGGGAAATTTGAAACGAATTATCAGAACTGCATGGGGCTTAATATTGCAGGAGGTACCTCAGAGATCCAAAGGAACCTGGTAGCTTGGATAGGACTGGGTTTACCAAGATAGTTGTAAATATTTATTTATATCGATTGAATGGAGGTAAATATATGAATCTCGATTTTAACGAGGATCAGGAGATATTGAGGTCATCGGCAAAAAACTTTCTGGAGAAAGAATGTCCCAAAGATCTCGTGAGAGAGATAGAAGAGAGCAAAGAAGGATATTCACCAGAAATCTGGAATAAGATGATCGAACTAGGTTGGACCGGAATCGCTTTCCCTGAAGATTACGGAGGATACGGTGGAGATTTTATGAACCTTATTGTGCTCATGGAGGAAATGGGACGCAACATAATACCAAGCCCTTTCTTTTCTACTGTTGTCCTTTCCGGTCTGACAATACTTGAAGGAGGCACTGAGGAACAGAAAAAAGAATACCTGGAGAAGATTGCAGTCGGTGAGATAATTATGTCACTTGCATTATACGAACCGAATGGAAGCTATAATGCATCTGGTATAACTGTATCAGCCACCCCCAAAGATGATGGATATGTAATAAATGGCACAAAGATGTTTGTAAACGATGCCAATATTGCGGATTACCTCTTGGTTGTTGCCAGAACAGAGGATTCAGACAACCCTGAAGAGGGGGTAACAATATTTTTAGTAGAGGCAAAAGCATCCGGCATTACCTGTAATAAGGTGCCTACCATGGGCCTTGACAACTCTTGTGAGGTTATCTTCGATAATGTTTCTATACCCAAAGCCAATATACTTGGAGAAGCAGGGAAAGCTTGGGAAGTTATTCAAAAGTCCTCTGAAAAGGCAATTATGGCCAAGTGCGCAGAGATGGTAGGGGGAGCCCAAGCCTCTTTGGATATGACCAATGCTTATGCAAAAGAGAGGGTACAATACAAGCAACCCATTGGAAAGTTTCAGGTCATACAGCACTATTTAGCTGACATGATGATAAAGGTAGGCACTTCAAGAAACATCCTTTACGAAGTTTCCTGGATGGTTGGACAGAATATACCATGCGCCATGAAAGTTTCCGCCGCTAAAAGCTGGATAAATGAGGCATACAAATTTATCACAGAACGTGGTGTTCAGATCCACGGTGGAATAGGAACTACTCGGGAATGTGACATTGGGCTCTACTATCGAAGGGCTAAAACAGCAGAATTGATACTAGGGGATACAGGTCACCATCTGGAGAATATTGCACAGGAAATAGGGTTATAAAAGCATTTTAATTCCTTCCTGTGAGTTAAATTTACGGATAAGCAACAAATATCCTCAGTTTTTGAATACTCGCCCCCAGGACATTTGAGAGTCTTGGGGGCTTTGTTTTATCCTGTAAAAAGACAGTTTTTCTCGATTAAAGCCGGGCTTATGCCTGCTGTTTCTGGATGGACACTGGTTATTTGGTGGGCGATACTGGGTTCGAACCAGTGACTTCTACCGTGTGAAGGTAGCACTCTCCCACTGAGTTAATCGCCCACAAATGTCTTTTGATTATCTAATATTGAACAATTTATTCTCTTATCCTAATCCTTGACTATAAAAACAAAATGACTATAATTAGACTCCATGGAAGATCGCAGATTAAAAGGGCCTTTGATTATATCAATCGTTCTTCATTTATGTTTCGTCTCTCTTGCAAGTAACATCCAGTTGAGCCTCATTGAAGATAACCCTTTCAGGATAGTGCTTACCCCCTTCCCCTATCAAGAAAAACCCTCAAAATCCCTCAAAACCAAAAAGCCTTTAGAAAAACCGAAGGAGTTAGATCTTGCCCGTTCTGATATGAAACCTGAAAACCTTATCAAAGATAAAAAAAATAGTAGCCCACCGCCTTTCAAAAAAGAAAAGACAATCGAGTTGAATGCTCTAACCCCTCAAGATAACCCTTATCACAATATGATCAAAAGGAAGGTTGAATCCGCATGGTATTATCCCCATGAGGCAAGAGAAAAAGAACTCCAGGGGGAGCTGACCTTGAAATTCTCAATTTTAGCTGACGGCTCACTTACAGGGCTTCAACTTATACAACCATCAGGGTTTCTTGCCCTTGATGACGGGGCACTTAAATCAGTTTTATATGCAGCGCCTTTCTACTCAATTCCAAAGAAAATGGGGATTGATAAGTTGAATATCATCGTGACATTTGAATATCGGATAGACTATTCTCTTCTGAAATGAAACACCTGACCTCTCCCCTTTGTGCTTATGTTCCCATATCCCATGATGCCAGATATTTTTTCTGTTCTTCTGTTAGGGTATCTATCTCTACCCCCATAGACTCGAGTTTGAGCTTTGCTATCCTCTCATCTATTTCTATTGGTACTCTATAAACTATGTTATCGAACTTCTTGCCGTTGCGAACTAAATATTCTGCAGATAACGCCTGGTTTGCAAAACTCATATCCATAACACTCGACGGATGCCCTTCTGCTGAAGCAAGGTTAATCAGCCTCCCTTCTCCTAATAGGTTTATCCTACGGCCATCCTTCAATGTATACTCATCTATTGAATCCCGAATCCTTCTTTTGTTATCGCTGATCTCTTCCAGCCCTTTTATTTCTAATTCAACATTAAAATGGCCGGAATTCGCTATGATTGTGCCGTCCTTCATCTTTAAGAAATGTTCTTTTCTGATAACATTAATGTCACCGGTAAGTGTACAGAAGAAATCTCCTATTTGGGCAGCATCTGCAATTGGCATCACTCGGTATCCATCCATTACAGCCTCTAATGCCCTCAATGGATCGACTTCTGTAACAATTACATTTGCTCCCATACCCTTCGCCCTCATAGCGACTCCTCTACCACACCAGCCGTATCCACAAGCTACAAAGACAGAACCTGCCAGCAGACGATTCGTGGCACGAATAATCCCATCAATTGTACTCTGACCGGTTCCATAGCGGTTATCGAAGAGATGTTTTGTGTCTGCATCATTTACCGCTATAATAGGATATCTCAATACTCCTTCGTTTGCCATACTTCGAAGCCTTATGATACCAGTGGTCGTCTCTTCTGTCCCTCCAATAATCCCATCAATCAATTCGGTCCTCTGAGAATGTAAAGTAGAGATCAGGTCCGCTCCATCATCCATGGTAATCATTGGCTTTATATCCAAAGCAGAATTGATATGCTTGTAATATGTCTCATTATCTTCGCCCTTCTTTGCAAATACCGGGATTTCACAATCCCTTACCAGGGATGCTGTGACATCATCCTGTGTGCTAAGAGGATTGGATGCACAGACCACAACGGAGGCTCCTCCCGCCTTCAAGGTCACCATCAAACTGGCCGTCTCAGTTGTAACATGAAGACAGGCAGCCACTCTTACCCCTTTTAATGGCTTTTCCTTTTCAAACCGATCCTTTATCAGGTTTAAAACAGGCATACTCTTGTTTGCCCATTCAATTCTCAGTCTTCCCTCTTCAGCAAGGTTTATATCCTTTATATCAAAATCCACTTCAACCTCCTTATATGCCCGCAGCTTTTTTTAGTATATCAATTTTATCCGTCTTTTCCCATGTAAAATCAGGGTCAGTCCTACCAAAATGGCCATAACATGCAGTTTTTTTGTATATTGGTCTCAATAAATCCAGGTGCTTGATTATTTTTAAAGGTTTTAAAGAAAAATTTTCTGTTACCAGTTTTGCAATCCTATCCGTAGGTATCACGCCGGTTCCATTGGTATTTATCATTACTGAGACAGGGTCGGCAATACCAATTGCATAAGCCAGTTGAACCTCGCATCTTTTTGCCAGACCTGCTGCTATAATGTTTTTGGCAATGTAGCGAGCCATATATGAGGCACTCCTATCCACCTTTGATGGATCCTTTCCGGAAAAGCATCCACCTCCATGACTCCCCTGACCTCCATAAGTATCGACAATTATTTTCCTGCCTGTCAAGCCACAATCACCTTGAGGCCCGCCAACAACAAAACGCCCTGTAGGGTTAATATAGTATTTGGTCTCTTCATCCAAAAGGTTCTGCGGAATAATCTTTTTTATGACCTCTTCTATTATGCCCTCCTTAAGCGTCCGATACTCAACCTCCGGCGTATGCTGGCTCGAGACAACTATCGAATCAACCCTTATGGGTTTATTATCCACATACTCGATGGTGACCTGGGATTTTCCGTCAGGCCTTAAGAAATTCAGTATGCCCTCCCTTCGAACTTGAGCCATCCTCTTTGTGAGTTTATGGGCATAAAACACTGGCATTGGCATCAACTCCGGGGTTTCGTCGCAGGCATAGCCAAACATCAAACCCTGATCACCGGCCCCCTGTTCTTTTCCGTTTGCCTCATTTACACCGACGGCTATATCGGGCGATTGCTGATCAATGGAAGTAAGTACTGCACATGTCTTCCAATCAAACCCCATGGCCGAATCATTATACCCAATCTCCTTGATCGTCTCCCTTATGATTTGAGGCATATCTACATAACAATCAGTAGTAATTTCTCCCGCGATTATAGCCATCCCGGTTGTAACCAGAGTCTCACAGGCCACCCTTCCTTTCTGATCTTGAGCAATAATTGCATCAAGGATTGCATCGGATATCTGATCGGCTATCTTGTCAGGATGCCCTTCTGTCACCGATTCTGAAGTGAACAAAAATCTGTGCATTGACATAAAAATATCCTCCCTTAATATTTTATTCTATCTCTTTCAACCCCGCAAAGAGAATTGGAAAACGTTTTATCATCTCATTTTTGACGAATGATCTGATCTCTGAAGCGGTAGTAAATTCCATGATATTATCTAAAAGCTCTTTTGACTCTTTAAGAGTTACAGCGCACACAATCTCTTTAACGCCCAATACGGATAAGGCATTCATGCTCAATTCGTCTAAATGCAATCCCAGAAGGATAGGGATATATATTGGTTCTCCAGCCATCTCTCCACACATTCCGACTCTTATACCCTCATTATGTCCACATTCAACTACATGCTTTATTACTCTTAGAACCGCCGGATGTAACGGTTCATAAAGGTAACCTACATGTTCGTTCACTCGATCAATTGCCAGAGAATATTGGATGAGGTCATTGGTACCAATACTAAAAAAATCTACTTCCTTAGCCAGGATATCTGCCATAGTAACAGCTGATGGAATCTCTATCATTATCCCGATCTCAATATCAGGGTCAAAAGGAATACCCTTAGCCTTCAGCTCAAACTTTACCTCTTCAAGGATCTCTTTTGTCTGGAGAATCTCACTAACACCTGAAATCATGGGGAACATGACCTTGACCTTCCCAAAGCTACTTGCCCTTAGGATCGCCTTCAACTGTGTTTTGAATATGTCCACTTCTTTTAGACAAAACCTAATCGCCCTAAGGCCCAAAGCCGGGTTCATCTCTTTAGCAAGCTGAAGATTGGAACTGAACTTATCCCCTCCAATATCCAGAGTCCGTATTGTCGTTGAGCATGGATGTAATTGTTCTATAACCCTCTTATAAGTTTTAAAATGCTCTTCCTCCGATGGAAGCTCCTTTCTATTCAAGTATAAAAATTCGGTTCTATACAAACCTATCCCTTCAGCGCCATGTTCGAGAACTGATGGGATTTCTTCAACCAGTTCGATATTTGCGACAACCTTAATCCTATATCCATCGATTGTTTGAGCAGGCAAGTCTCTATACTTAAAGAGTTCTTTTTCCAGGCTCTCGTAAATCCTCTTTTTCTCTAAATATTCATTTAAAATCGCCTTTGAAGGATTTATTATTACAATTCCGGTCGTTCCGTCAACTATAAGTTGGTCTCCTATATTGACCTCTTGAGTTATCCTCTCTGAGCCGACCACAGCGGGGATCTCTAATGCCCTTGCCATAATTGCCGTATGAGATGTCTTTCCGCCTATATCGGTTACAAATCCGATAATAGTCTCCTTGCTCATCTGGGCTGTATCTCCTGGAGACAAATCATGTGCAACAACAATAACCTTCTCCTTCAATCCGGAAATACTATCATGTCTCTTTCCTACAAGGTTTCTTAGAATCCTCTTAGCAACGTAATCGATATCGCTCCTTCTTTCACTTAAATACTCATCATCTATCTCTTTGAAGACGCTGCGAAGCTTTTGTAAGGTAATCTCTAATGCCCATTCTGCATTGATCTTTTCTTCTTTTATCTTATTTAAAGTCTCTTCTATAAGCATCTTGTCATCAAGGATCATCAAATGGGCATCGATTATATAAACGACGTCTTTGGCATTTTGACGGATAATATTCTTTTTTACACTTAAACACTGGTCCTTCGATTCTTTGACAGCGCTTTTAAAACGTTCCTCCTCTAAAGACACTTCAACTTCATCAATAAGCCGATATGTAAAAAACATATCTGCCTTACCCCTATCAATGGGCTGAGCCTTTCCGATAACTATGCCAGGAGAACCTCCAACCCCTTTTATGCAGAAGTCTTCCTTTTTCTTATATTCCATCCTTAATCTTCCCCAAACTTTCCTATTATCAAACTGCCCAATTCTTCTATGGCTTCTTTTGCATCTTCTCCATCAGCCCTGATAATAATCTTGCTTCCCCGAGAAGCTGCCAACATTAATATCCCCATAATGCTTTTGCCATCAACCTCCAGGTCGTCTTTCTTTATATATATATCTGAATCAAACTTATTTGCTATTTTAACAAGTTGAGTCGCCGGTCTAACATGGACACCCAATTTGTTTATTATTGTAAAGGACTTGTTTGTCTCTCTTTCACCCGTATTGTCGGAATAAACCATACCTTGTTTCTGTCTTTTTCACTAATTAACTTAACATCTGTATTTTCTTCAAGAATTTCATAGAGTTTAGTTGTTTTCCCGTTTGATAATATATGAAATTGGTTAGTGCATCTTCACTCTCCTTTAATGCCTGATTTGAAAATACTAATCGATGAATCTTGTTAAAGTCCATATCTCTAGCCATCAGTAATATCCTCAAAGTCCCCAGAGATATGGAAGAGAGTTTCTTAAATCCATGAGAACACCTGTTGCAAAGTATCCCCCCTTTAACCGGGCTGAACCAAAACTTTTCTTTGCTAGACAATTTATGCGCGCATATCAGACACTCTTCTAATTGAGGTTGATATCCAAGAAGAGAGAGTAGGCGAATCTCGAATATCCTTGCAATCTCCTCGTCAAGTTTCTGATAGTTTATAAGGAACAATGAATCAACCAGGAGGTTAAAAATCCCATCATTTTTTTCTTTCTCACCGACTAACCCATTAACCAACTCGACAAAATAACTTCCATATGCAACCTTTTGGATATCTTTACAGATTTCCATATACGACTCAATGCTATAACAACTGTTTATCCGTGCTAACCCCAGGTTCCCCTTATCAAAAAAAATAAGATTGATATATGAAAACAACTCAAGGGTACTGCCAAACCCCTTCTTGGTTCTCTTTGCCCCTTTTGCAATACCTCTCAATTTTCCAAAATCCCTAGTAAAAAAGGTTACTATTTTATCAGACTCGCTAAAATCCATAGACCGAATGACAATTGCCTCGGTCTTATAAAGAGGCATATAGAAGAACCCCGTCTAGTTCGTGTCCATCCATAAATGGCCCTTTTGCCCAATCTCTGTGTCAGGCTCGGATTTTAATCCCTTCCCCTTCCTTGACCTTGAACAAAATTGCTCATTTATGGATGGACACTAGTTAGGAATGATGTACTTTAAAAAAACAGTCGCTATGCCAAGATAAATAACGATACCTGTAATATCATTGACAGTGGTAACAAACGGACCAGAAGCAATGGCCGGGTCTATATCCAATCTTTGAAATATTGCGGGTATTAAAGCACCCATTGCTGATGCAATCGTTATTGCAACAAACATTGCAAACCCCACTATTAATCCCAATACAACAGTACCGTGCCAAAACGGGGCGATTAACCCTACAACCCCCCCACATACAAAACCCATTATCGCCCCTATCCTTATCTCCTTAAATAATATGCTTCCAATATGAGCAATATCTATCCTTCCTATGGCAATACCCCTTACTACAATTGAAGATGACTGTATTCCTACATTACCACCCATAGCTGTAATAACGGGTATAAAGGTAACCAAAGCCAAAACATCCTTAATCGTAACCTTAAAAAGCCACATCAAATAACCTGTTAACAAACCACCGATCAGATTCGTCAGAAGCCAGGGCAGCCTCTTTTGAGATATTTTCAATATCTTTGGACCATAAACCAGGTCTTCGACTTCTCCCATCCCTGCCATCTTCATAAAGTCTTCCGACGTCTCCTCTTCAATAATATCGACGATATCATCAACAGTAATCCTACCTAAAAGAGTACCTGAACTATCTATCACTGGAATCGAAATCAAATCGTACTTTTGAATAATTTTCGCTACCTCTTCCTGATCAACATCGACATCAACCCTTATTGGGTCAGTCGTCATTATCTCTGATATCATAGTATCAGGTGTAGCCAGGATTAACTTACGAAGGGGCAATATCCCTGCCAATATGTTTTCTTCATCCGTTACAAAAACGTTATGAAAATCTTCCACCCTCTTACCAAAAGACCTTATACAACCGATTGCGTCTTCTACATTGATATTTACATTTACAGAGACCAGCTCTGTCTGCATTATTCCTCCGGCAGTTTCTTTATCGTACAACAAGAGTTTTTTAACATCTCTGGAATCTTCTTGATCAATCTCCCTCAATATTGATTCTGCTTTATCGCCAGGTAGAGACCCTATAATATCTGTGGCATCATCCGTTTCCATATCATCCACGATTTGAGTCAGTTTGTCTTTTGACATATCATATATAATCTGGCGTCTTGAATTATCATCTATCTTTACAATTACCTCAGATGCAATCTCCACATCGAGTAAATAGAATACTTTTCTCTTTTCTTCCTTCCCTAAACTGTTTATCAATTCAGCAATATCAACAGGATGGAACTCGGACAAGGCCTCGATGATTTCTTCAATATCTGAAAGCCCAATTAGGCCTTTAATGTAGTCTAGGTCTTTTATACTTTTAACCATTTAAAACCTTTTAGGGGAACTATTTTGTTGCCCTGAACTTAGCGCCCTTCGGGCGGACTCTTTTGACAGGATTTACATGATTTTTTTACTCTTCTTATATCCTGATCATCTTGTACATCC
>JAUXFK010000102.1 GCA_030623035.1 Deltaproteobacteria bacterium
GTCATTCATTAAGCCGATAGACGAAATCGATCTTACATACGGCTTACTCAATGGTGAATACCCTGTTTATAACAATGAAGGGATCGAATATGGAACAAAGAACAATCAATTTTTAATTTTTTCTGGCAAATCCAAGTTTTTTAACACAGTATCTATCTATTATCAACCATTTTTTAAATACTATCAGAATCTAAACAATGAAGAGGAGACCGAATTTGATCTGGAAAAGGGTTACTTGAAACTCAACATTTCGAATATAGAGTTCGAAATCGGACGGGATTCACTTTGGTGGGGGCCTGGATACCATGGTTCTTTGCTGCTTTCTAATAATGCTGAGCCCTTCGATATGTTGAAAATATCTAATCCCAGACCGATCTTACTGCCTATGATGTTAAGGTATTTGGGGCCTTTCAAGGCTATATTACTTCTTTCAAAACTCGAAGATGACAGGCCAATCCTCGAGCCGTATCTCTACGGTTTAAGGTTAAACATCAAGCCCATTCCATCACTTGAGCTGGGGGTTAGCCATATTGCAATTTTCGGTGGTGAAGATGTGAGCCTTCGTCTAAGTGAAATAACGGAGATTCTATACAGCAACCAAAACCTCACAGGATACAAGGAGAGTAATCAGCAATTCTCCATCGATCTTTCACTTTGGATATATAATCCAGACAAAATAGTCCCCTTTTTAAGTTCATTCAAGTTTTACACAGAATTTGGTGCGGAAGATACAGGAACCCCCCCAGACCGTCGGGCATTTCTCTTCGGGATATTGTGCAGTGATCTGTTTTTAACAGGAAAGGTAGACCTTCGAATCGAATATGCAGACACCAGTCCCTCTTCAGTTCCTACTGCCTGGTATCAACATACCAGTTATCCTGCCTATTATGAAGGCAGAGTCTTTGGTCATCATGTAGGCAGTGATGCTGAAGACATCTTCATAAGAACGACGATCTATTTGACCGACGATCTTATTGCCGGCATAGATTTTGATTTGCAGACACAAGGCATTAGCCGTACGATTCAGGAAGAGCATCGACAATTTGGAATCGATCTTTCCTACGATGTCTCTGATACATTTGAGATCAAGGCAATCTATAGCCTTGACAGGGTTGGTAATCTTAATTTTGTATCTGGTGAAGACAGGGATTATCAATTTACAGGCATGGAATTAAAAATCAGGTTTTGATTGTATTTATACAGTAACTCATAAACCATAGAGACCCTCGACTTAAGTTATTAAATATATTAAAAAAAAGAGTTCTTGAAGGTTTATACGGTTTCATGATAGACTTCCTTATAAAAGATAGTCAGTTGAGGAGAAAAGGTTGTGAAAAATAAGGCTTTTTTACGAAACAGGTATTTTATCTCGTTATTATTTCTTTCTTTACTACTAAGCCTATCTTGCACGGATAATGATACTGTTTTTGCTCAGGATTTTCAGACAATCCGAGAGAAATCGATACTTAAGGAGAAAACCAGGCAAAAACTTACTGAGCCAGGTGATGAAGAAGAGACTTATCAAGCTATAATTCCGGCTGAGGATTTCCCCTTTCTAACCGATCTTTTTGCAGTTCCTGGTGATAGTTTTGTAGATATAGACTGGACTCCATTTTGGAAAGACGATGTCAGTAAACCTTCAAAAGTAAAGGAATTTAAAAGGTTATTAGAGAAAAAGATAGGGGAAGCACTCTTATTAAGAGAAAAAGAAAGGCCCATGCCTGAATTTGAAGCACAACAGAAGCCGATTATAACAGAAATAGAGAAAGAAAGAGAAGAGGTTAAAAAAGAAACATTAGAATCTGTCCCTGAGAGGAAAGAGATAGCAGGGTACATAATCTATTATGGAAAAGAATCACATAACTATATTCATAAGGTCGATGTGGGAAATGTTACAAAATATAGGATTAGGAGGTTGAATAATCATACCACCTATTTCTTTGCTGTTCAGGCATATACAAAATTTAGGGAATTCAGTGAGCTTTCCTACGAAGTGCATGCAACGCCAAAACCCGAAGAGGAGTTAATGTCAGAAATAGAAAAAGGGTTTGCCCAAGAGAAAATCCCCCAGAAAATATCAAGAAAGATAAAACAGTTTGGTTATGATTTCTTCCATTCTACTAAGGTTCCCGGCTTCACCCCTCTGGCTGATGCTCCGGTAGGTTCTGATTATATAATAGGTCCTGGAGATAGCTTTAGCGTATCCCTATGGGGAAGGATAGATGCAACATTTTCATTGGGAGTGGATAGAAATGGGGAAATAACCATGCCAAAGGTAGGAGTAATAAAGGTTTGGGGTTTAACCTTCAAAGAGCTGAAAGAAACAATTCATCATGAACTTTCAAAGTACTATTCCGGTTTCCAAATGAATATCACCATGGACAGGCTTCGAACAATCAGGATATTTCTCGTTGGAGAAGCAATGACTCCCGGAAGTTATACGCTCAGTTCTATCTCTACAGTATACAGCGCTCTTATATCAGCAGGAGGCCCCTCAAAAAAAGGGAGTATGAGGAATATCCAGCTAATTAGAAACGGAAATATTACTAAAGCGGTCGACCTCTATGATTTTCTCATAAAAGGAGATAAGAGCCAGGATGAGCGGCTTCAATCAGGTGATACGATCTTTATTCCAGTTATCGGGCATGTAGTCGGCATCACAGGAAATGTAAAGAGACCGGCAATTTATGAGATAAAGAAGGCAATAAACCTGGAAGAACTAATCATCATGTCCGGAGGGGTGACCTTCATGGGTTATCTCCAGAGGATCCAGGTTGAACGTATTTTAGGGCATCAAAAGAAGGTGGTCGTTGACTTTGATGTCTCAGTCGATTCAAAGAAAGGGGATTTATATACATTGCTTAGAGACGGGGATATGGTAAAGGTCTTTCCCATCTTCTCTAAAACGCGAAACATTGTATATTTAGAGGGCCACGTCAAACGGCCGGGGGGGTACGAGTTTAAAGAGGGCATGAAACTTCTTGACATTATCCCTTCTTTTGATGATCTCTTACCGGAGCCCTATCTGTATTATGCGGATATCACCCGATTGGTCCCCCCTGATCTCCATCCCGAGGTGCTCTCGTTTAATCTTGAAAAGCTGCTTTCAAAAGATCCATCCCAGAATATAGAATTAACAGAATACGATAAGATAACGATCTATTCTAAAGAGAGCCTAGAAACCGTACCCCATGTAACCATTGCTGGAGAAGTTCAGAGTCCTGGCAAATATCAATTATTCAAAAACATGAAAGTGAGAGACCTCATATATACTGCAGGGAATCTGAAGCGAAGTGCCTATATGCCGGAGGCGGAGATTACCCGATTGGTTAAAGACGATAAAAGTATTGTATCAAAGACAATGAACATCGATTTGGGTGAGGCATTGAAGGGCAACCCTGAGCACAATTTCGTGTTGTTAGAAGACGATTATCTCTTCGTTCGACAGATTCCAAAGTGGTATACAGACAAAACGGTTACATTGAAAGGGGAAGTCAAATTTCCGGGGGTATATGCCTTCTCTAAAGGTAAGAATTTGAGTTCTGTGCTGGAAAGGGCGGGTGGCTTTACAGAATATGCCTATCTCAAAGGGGGCTTCTTCACAAGGGAATCAGCAAGGGAGGTTCAAAAAAAGAGGCTTAAGGGGTTCATTGATCGGCTGGAGGAGGATATCTTGAGTACACAGGCACGCTCTGCTGAGGCTGCAATTTCAGAGAAGGAAATCAAAGGGCTTGAGCAATCCCTGAAAGCGAAAGAACAACTTATGGAAAAGCTCAGGAAAGCCGGCATTACTGGGAGGGTGGTTATCGTCCTCGATGCTCTCGATAGGTTCAAGGGGTCTAAATATGATCTGGAACTCGAAGACGGGGACACACTCACTATACCCCCAATGCCCGGGATTGTGAATGTCCTCGGAAGTGTCTATAATCCAACCTCTATAGTATATACAAAGGGCAAAACCGTTAACTTCTATCTCAACAAGGTTGGTGGAGCTACGCAAGATGCTGAAAAAGGGAATATATATGTAATAAAGGCTGACGGTACGGTTGTCAGCAAAACCCAGAAGAGTACATTTGGATTATCATGGGATTCGGAAGGGAAAAGATGGCTCTCTAGCGGCTTTATGTCAACCCGAATCGACCCTGGAGATACGATACTTGTTCCATCTAAAGTAACAAGGTTTGTTTGGAAAAGAGAGATTATGGATTGGACGCAGATTCTCTACCAGATTGCAGTATCGGCCGGGGTTTTAATCGCAGCGTTCTAGCCCGTTTCCCTTTAGAAATAAACAATTTCCTTCAAGGTTAGAGAAAATGAAGAAGGTAAATCATGGAAGCAAAGATGGAAGATGAAATCAATCTGCTCGATTACTGGCGGGTGATAAGAAAAAGATGGAGGATTATCGCCCTGATCTTTGGGATATCCGTTATCATAGCATCCATTGCGAGCCTTTTTATGACCCCTATATACCAGGCCACGACCACTATTATGCCTATTGAATCATCCGGCGGGGGTTTATCCTCTGCTTTACAAAGCATCCAGAGCCTGGAGTCCATTCCTTTTGTGGGGGGTATGGTTTCCGGTTTTGGTGGGGCCTCTGCAGACAAGTTGATAGCAGTCCTCAAGAGTAGGACATTGGCTGAGGATGTTATCCGTTCCCTTGAGCTGATTAATCTCCTGTTCAAAGACAGCCCCCAGAAACCGCCGGCTCTTCAGACTTTTGTGAGGTCATTCACTGGTATAATCAAGATCACTGATGATCGAAAAGGACTCATCAATATATCTGTCAACTATAAGGATCGTGAGATAGCCGCGGATATTGCCAATCAGTATACAGCATCGCTTCAGAAATTCATAAATGAAAACGCCCTTTCCATGGCGAAGAGAAACAGGATCTTCATTGAAGATCAGTTGAACAAGGTCAAACTAGAGCTAAAGGAAGCTGAAGAGGCCATGAAAATCTTTCAGACAGATAAGAAGATTATCGCTATAGATGTCCAGACAGAGACGGCTATCAGGGCGATTGCCGAATTGAATGCTCAGATAACGGCAAGGGAGATTCAACTGGGAGTGATTAAGCAGTTCTCTACCCCAGCCAACCCTGATGTCCTTAGTATCAATGATGAGCTTCGAGAACTGAAAAAACAGTTGGCTATGATAGAGTCAAAAGGGAATTCCCCGGAAGCCGGGATATTTCCCTCTCTCTCAGAGGCCCCAACCCTGGGTTTACAGTATATAAGGTTAAAGAGGAAAGCATTAATACAGGAGAAGGTCTTCGAACTTCTCACTCAGCAGTATGAGATAGCCAAGATCGACGAGGCTAAGGAAGATATCAATTTTCAGGTGATCGACAGGGCTATCCCACCTGAGAATCGGATAAAACCGAATCGAAGGCTCAATGTGATGCTCGCTGGAGCAGTATCCGTATTTGTGGGCATCTTCTTCGTATTCTTCATGGATTACATAGCTAACCTAAAAGAACCCAAAAAACAGAGTGAAAAAGAGGGGACATAAAAAACTCGGCTTATCACCCTCAAACAATATATGGAAACAGATAGGATATGGAGGATTTTTCTTCAGTGTTTGCTGCAATAATGGCAGGTGGGCAAGGAACCAGGTTTTGGCCTAAAAGCAGAAGGTCAAAGCCGAAACAATTTTTAAGTATTATTTGCGATGAAACGATGATAAGCAATACTGTTAACAGATTAATTCCTATAATTCCTAAAGAGAACATCTTCTCAGTTATAAATCGTTCCCACATCAATGAAATGAAAGAGCATACATCCATAATAGAAGAAAATATTATCGTAGAGCCCATCGGCAGGAACACTGCCCCATGTATCGGACTAGCGGCTATATATATACAAAGGAAAGACCCTGAAGGAGTAATGGTTGCCTTACCTGCGGATCATTATATAAAAGAAGAAGAATTATTTCACAAGACCCTCTTGATTGCAAAAGAAGTAGCATCAAAAAAGGGTTATCTTGTAACTCTCGGTATAGAACCAAAGACCCCGGCAACTGGATTTGGCTACATAGAGAAAGGGGAGCCCCTTTTGCAAAAGGGTTCTAATGAAGTATTCAAAGTAAAAAGGTTTACAGAAAAACCTGACCTCAATACTGCCTCAAAATTTTTAACAAGCGGTAACTTCCTCTGGAATAGCGGAATATTTGTTTGGAAGGTGTCCACCATCTTGGAAGAGATAAAAGCCTACCTCCCTTCTTTATATTGTGGGTTGATGGAGATAAAGGATGCTATCGGAACAAAACAGGAAAGAGATGTAATCTCAAAAGTATATTCAGATATTGAAAGTATCTCAATCGATTATGGAATTATGGAAAAATCAAATAACGCAGTAGTAATTCCCTCTGATTTTACCTGGAACGATGTGGGGACCTGGTCATCCCTTGATGAATTGATGCCAAAGGATGAAGACGGAAACATATTACAAGGAGACTGCATTGCCCTGGAAACCCGGGATACGTCGATTTTTAGTCAAGACAAACTCATAATAACTTTGGGCATAGATGGGATCGTTATTGTAGAAACAAAAGATGTGATACTCATATCGAGTAAGAATAAAACTCAAGATATAAAGAAGATATTGGAAAGACTGGAAGAGGAAGGGTTGGATAAATATCTATAAAAATGATACCAAAAAATCTATTCGACAAAACGAGTTGGGATCTGGACAACAGACTGTTGTAAAGAGGGAAGAGGATAAAGGGGGTATGGCAAGGAAAAAATCATTGAAAAAGGCTGAACATAAAATAAAGGACCCCAAAAAATCAAAGGATCGAAAAAGGGTTTTCGCTCTCATTGACAGTCTGGAGGGTAAGAAGAGAAAGAGGCCTTTGGATCCTGAGCAGGTTCATGACACCGTCAACGAATTAAAAAAAATCCCCTTTCATATTCAGGCACTTGAAAGGATAGTAGCCAGTAATAAGTATGGCTTAATGAAAAAGCTTAATGCATTGGAAATATTAAAGGATTTGGGAGCAATAACAGATGATGAATTATACTGCTCATTAAAAGCGGCTTACGGATTGATCCAGGACTTTCAAAAGTTTTTACAAGACGATGATATTAAAAACGCTGAACTACCTGCCACAATAATCGATCGAATTTATAAGCTGAATGACAATCTCCAGAGATTATTTGTTCACCAGCTCATCGATGAAACAAAAGAAAATTCTCTTCATCTATTAACCCAGCTTGTCGGAAAGAATGAAGGGTTAGATTCCGCAATCGCTGAATCTCTAGCCGATTTGCCCATACCCGAATCTTCAGATTTACTCCATCGGATAGCCATAAAAACGAATAACAAGGCTGTTACAAAGACAATAAAAAAATCCCTTTATCGTCTAAGAGAAAAAGGTATTGTAACGGATGATGGAAAGATAGAGGGGCCTCATAAATCTGTCCTTCGCCCAACAAAGAGGGTATCTGAAGGGTTTCTGTCTACGATTGATCAGTTTGGAGATAGGCTGATTTGGTTAATCAGGCCAAAGGCAACAAAAGGCCTCTATTTTTTTGAAGCAGTGATAAACGATATATGTGGGATAAAAGAATTTAGAGGAGTAGATATTACAAGAAAGCTTTATAAAGAATATATGGCGGCTTTCAAAGAAGAAAGCCCAATGCCAATGGTGGAAGCAGAAGAATCATATTGCCGATTCCTCATCGAAGAGGCACATAAGAGGACAATCCAAGATGGGGATTCCTTGCCGGAAGAGTATTTAGAATGGAAGGATAGGATTGGCAAAGCACCTTATGAGGATAAAAGACCGCTTATTTACTCCTATTACGAAAAAGATAAAATAAAAAACGATAACCATCTTAAGACACGTTTTGCAACTCTATTTGAACTGCCCGAATTCAGTAACTGGCGAATGGGGCCTGATGAAATTAAAAAGTATAAACAAGTAATACAAGAAGCGAATGAGAGTAAACTCGTCCTTACTCCGATTCAAAAACAGGAGCGCCTTACCAAAATACTAAGAGATGCTGTGGAGGAATTATTCGACGAGAAGAGATGCCTTTTATATAAAAGAAGGCTGGAAGAGATGGCCTATGTTCTTTATAAACTGGGCAAAGAAGAAGATTCTAGAATTTGCCTTGCAGCAGCTTTAACGTTAAATGAAAAGGGCACACCCCCCTCTCATCATCTTTTTCTTTTAGAGTTGACAGAAAAGGGCCTATCTTCTGCAATGTTGGAAGAAGAGCAAAAAGCAAAAGAAACCCCTTCCTTTATTATTAAACCATAACAGACTGCCAGGATGCTTTATGAATATTAACTACCCTGTCTATCACCTGGTCAATAGAAGTAGAGATTGCATCCTTATTATCTTCCTTCTCTTTTGGAAGTAAAGATTCCCCTTTTAATTCCATAAGAACCGACTGAACAGATTCTCTCAAACCATCCAGATGGTAGCCCCCCTCCAGGGTAAATAGGATCTTACCGCCACAACTCTTGTTTGCAATGTCCAAAAGGAGCCTTGTAAGTAATGCAAACCCCTTTGGAGTAACATTCATACCCCCTAATGGGTCTTTGAAATAGATGTCAAATCCAGCGGATACCATGATAAGCTGAGGGTTTAATTGAAGAGCGATAGGTCTTAGGACTCTCTCGAAGATCTGTAAATAATCTAAATCACCCTGTCCGCCAGGAAGAGGAACATTTACAGTATACCCTTCCCCCTCACCTATTCCTGTTTCAGCAAGTCTTCCAGTCCCCGGATAGTGTGGAAATTGATGAGTGGAAAAATAGAGGACTCTGGGATCATTATAAAAGGCATTTTGCGTTCCGTTCCCGTGATGTAAATCCCAGTCTACAATTAAGATACGTTTCAAAGAATGCTTTAAAATAGCATATCTCGCCATAATCGCAATATTGTTAAAGAGGCAAAAACCCATACCTCTATCGCATTCAGCATGGTGGCCTGGAGGACGCACAAGGGCAAAGCCGTTATCTATCTCTTTGGTCATGACTCTATCAATCAATTCCAATGTCCCCCCTACTGCTAGTTTCGCTGCATCAAATGATTTTGGTGATGTATGGGTATCAGGGTCGAGCATTGTATGAGATTTGTCGGCAGTTGCAGCTACCCTTGATATATAGTCTGGGGAATGAGACAATTCAAGTTCGTCCATAGTAGCAAACCGTGGGCTTATCTCTAAAAACTTTCCTGCCATTTCTTTATCTTCCAACATCTCATAAATTACCTTTAATCGATGGTGGTTTTCCGGGTGATGATCAGAAGTAATATGTTCTAGATATCTTGCGTCTTTAACTATCCCTGTCTTAAACATAACCACCTCATAAGCAAAACATTTAACTAGTGCCCATCCATAAATGGCCCTTTTGCCCAATCTCTGTGTCAGGCTCAGATGTAAGGGCACATCGCAATGTGCCCCTACATGTCAATATATTCCTGCGGTTAAAATATTCGCCTTCCTTGACCTTGAACAAAATTTCTCATTTCTGGATGGACACTAACTATACGAATAAGTTGATTTTATTAAAACGCTTTTCCTGCCTCGCCTTTTAAAACTGCTTGCATAAAAAGTCTTTTATTTCTGTGTAATTATAGAACAAATAACCCGAATAGTCAATCTAAAATCTGATCAATATGCGAGATTCTAAAAGAGTTGTGACAGTTTAGCTTTTTGAAAAGAGTTGCAAGAAGCGGCGGTCAAACTTTAATGCGTGTAGTTGTCTGAGCTTCTTAGTGAGCGTTAAGAAAGAACAAGGGATAAACTTACATTTAATCTCTGAAATAGTTAAA
>JAUXFK010000218.1 GCA_030623035.1 Deltaproteobacteria bacterium
CCGAACGCTGGAGCTGAGTCGCGGGAAACGCGCCAGCGTTTTCCCGTCGAATCTCCAGCGACTTGTTATGTGCCCCATTTAGTGTCCCTTTCGGGGATGGTTGAAACCCCTCGCCTTTAGGCGAAGAAAAGGTTATAATTGTCGCTATGCGACTTTATAAACTCGGAGCCCATACAAAAACAGACCTCAAGGCGCACTTGATTTGGATTCCGAAATATAGGAAAAGAGTTCTGACCGGTCAGGTAGCAATTCGCGCCAGGGACGTCTTGCGACAGATTGCAATGGAACATGAGATCGACATAATAACGGGAAAGGTATCCAGCGACCATATTCATATATTTATCTCATATCGCCCAACACAAAATATCAGTAAGATTATGCAATGGTTGAAAGGCATAAGCTCTCGAATATTGCTATCAGAGTTCCCACACTTGCGTAAACAATTTTGGGGCAGACACCTTTGGGCCAGAGGATACCTGGCTGTCAGCTCCGGAAATATCACTGATGAGATGATCCAGAAATATATCGAAGAGCAGGAAGGTGAGCCCGTCACCGATGACAGTCGATTTCAAATCGACACCTCTTAAACCCCTCGTCTTATAGACGAGGGTCGTTTAGTTACTAAGGCGGTGGTCAAATTTTAACCTGTGCAACTGTTTGAGCATCTTAGTGAGTGTTAAGAAAGAACAGGGGGGAAGGTGCGAGTTCTGCACAGGATAAAATTTGATTGCCGTTGAAGCTTGGCGAGTGTTTTCTGTTTCATAGGGCTAAAATAATACAAAAGAGGAAACTTTGGAAGATATCGGAAATGGAGATAAGTTTAAATCCGGCTTTATTTCAATAATCGGCAAGACAAATGTAGGAAAGTCTACCTTATTAAACCGGATTCTTGGGCAGAAGATTACAATTATCTCTGCGAAACCACAGACTACTCGAAACAGAATCCAGGGAATAAAAAATACTCCCCATGCCCAGATGATCTTCCTTGACACCCCAGGAATCCATAGAGCAAAGTCCAAACTGAACAGGTACATGGTGAAGGAGGCAACCAGAACTTACAACCAGGTGGATATGATCTTACTTTTGGTTGAGGCAAAAACCTCTATTGGTGATGCAGACAGGTTTGTTATTGAGACATTAAGAGAGGTTAACGTACCGATTATTTTAGCAATCAATAAGATCGATTTGTTAGATAAGGGTTCTATCCTCATCACAATAGATAAGTTCAGGAGATTATACGATTTTGAGAAAATCATTCCAATATCCGCGTTAAAAGGGTCAGGGGTTGATCCGTTATTGGTGGAGATAGAGAGATTGCTTCCATTTGGGCCCAGGTATTTCCCTGAAGAGATGATTACAGATATATCAGAGCGCTTTATCGTTGCGGAGATAATAAGGGAAAAGATTTTTCATCTTACTTCTTTTGAGATACCTTATTCGGTAGCGGTTGTAATAGATGATTTTAAAGAGAAAGAGGATATAAATACAATCGTTATAAGGGCCACTATCCATGTGGAGCAGCCATCCCAAAAGGGTATACTGATAGGAAAGAGAGGAAGTATGCTCAAGGAGATAGGCAGGATGGCCAGGATGGATGTTGAAAACCTTTTGGGGACAAAGGTCTACTTAGATCTATGGGTTAAGGTAGAAAAAGGCTGGAGTAAAGACGCCAGCGCATTAAGAAGATTAGGTTATCGATAAACCGATTTTTGGTAACAGGTTAGCTTTTTGAAAAGAGTCGCTTCGACGGCAATCAAATTTTAAACCGTGTAAAATCGCATCTTTCCCCTTTCTCTTTCTTAACGCTCACTAAGACGCTCAGACAGTACACGCATTAAAATTTGACCGTCGTCGAAGCTTGGTAATAGCTTTCTATTTCATAGCGCTAAAATGATACGATTTTTGAAGGATATATGAAACCTGTAATTGCAATTGTAGGAAGACCCAATGTAGGCAAATCGACCCTGTTCAACCGGATTGCAAGGAGAAGAAAGGCGATTGTAGGCAACGAGCCGGGGATAACCAGGGATAGAAATTTTGCCGAAGTAAAGTGGGATGAAAGGGTATTTTTGCTAATTGATACCGGCGGGTTTGAGCCTGATATGAAAGATGGCATTGATGTTGGTATCTTAAGACAGATTCAGTTGGCAATACAAGAGGCTGACTCAATCATCTTCCTGGCCGATGCTAAAGAGGGGCTGACGCCTACTGACATAGAGATGGTAAACAGTTTAAGAGGAGTGGACAAACCTGTATTTCATGTTGTAAATAAGATCGATGGCCAAAAGCAGGATGAGAATATATATGATTTTTACCGATTGGGAGTAGAAAGCCTATATCCAATTTCAGCACAGCATGGCAGAGGTATAGGTGATCTTCTGGATAGCGTAATCAAAGTTCTTCCTCCTTCTAAACAGGATGAATCCGATGAAAGTATAATAAAGGTGGCTGTTTTAGGCAGGCCGAATGCAGGGAAATCATCCCTGGTAAACCGTGTTCTGGGTAACGAAAGGGTGATTGTCAGCGAGAAGCCCGGCACTACTAGAGATGCAATAGATACCCCCATTGAAATCAATGGGACAGAGTATCTTTTCATTGATACAGCAGGTATTAGAAGGAAAGGGAGGATCTCTCACCAACTGGAAAGGTATAGCGTTGTTGAAGGGTTAAAAAGTCTGGACAGATGCAATGTTGCCCTGATTCTGATAGATGCAGAACAAGGAATAAAAGAACAGGATGCAAGGATAGCCGGGCTGGCACATGAAAAGGCGAGGGCGAGCATTTTGGTAGTGAATAAATGGGATTTGATAGAAAAGGATACTCACACTGCCGGCAGGTATGTGGAAGATATCAGAGACTGCCTGAAATTTATGAGATATGCTCCCATTATATTCGTATCTGCTCTCACGGGTCAGAGGGTAACAAAGATCATAGACATGATAGACAATGTGGCAGAACAGTACAGCACCAGGGTGATAACATCTGACCTGAACAGGGTTTTTGAAAAGATAATCCATTCCCATTCTCCGCCGTTATATCATAATAGACGACTGAAACTGTATTATATAACCCAGGTTTCAATAAAACCTCCCACATTCGTTGTCTTTGTCAATTATCCGGAAGCTATTCATTTCTCTTATGAAAGGTATATCGTCAATAAACTACGCGAATACTTAGGATTCGATCGTATCCCTATCAGGGTTATATTTAGGGAGAGGAATAGGAAACAATATGGAAAGAGGTAGGATTATTATTGCAGTAGGGGCGGTTATTGAAGATGAAGAAGGGAATATCCTGCTTGTAAAGCATGTTCCACAAAGAGGTGGATTCTGGCAGGGGAAATGGATATGCCCCGGGGGAAAACTGAATCTTGGTGAGAGGATAGAGGATGGAATAAAAAGAGAAGTGAGGGAAGAAACCCATCTCGACATTGAATTAAAAAAACCTATAGAACCTTTTGAAAGAATTGAAAAGACAAAAGATCGAGTGGAACTCCATGTGATCTATATCGATTACGTAGCTAAATTAATTGGTGGAAAGCTTATTCCGGATGATGATGTGGGTGAGGCTTTATGGGTTCAAAAAGAAAGCATATCGAAAATGTGGGATGATTTGCATGAAGATACGAAAAAGCTTTTAGCCCTGTCCGGAATGTTGAATTCATAGTATTATTTGCTGGTAGGACAATTTAAGCTTCGTGATTCTATCGGTTAAGAGGATATGGTCGGGAGATTATGATTATCTAAAATCCCCTGTGCAGTCCCAGGTTCCTGGCAGTATCTTTTGCTTTTAGATATTCTTCTCCGGTAATCCTTCGACTCAGCTCCGGGAATTCACATGATTTATACATAGGTCGATATTGAGCCATTATATTCACGTAAGAATCCCTTGAAATCTCAGAAGCAATAAATTTCATTATATCTGAAGTTCCGGCTAAGTCATGGGGCATAACCATGTGCCTGATGAGCAGCCCACTTTTTGCAATACCGTCTTTATCCAGCTTTAAATCACCCACCTGGTTATGCATCTGCTTAAGCACATCTTTGACGACTTTAGGATAATCAGGAGCTTTTGCGTATTTCTTTGCCACTTCCCCATCGAAGAATTTCACATCAGGCATATAGATATCTATGATACCATCGAGCAGTCTGATGACTTCTTGTGACTCATATCCTCCACAGTTGAATACCAGGGGGATATTTAAGCCTGAACTTATTGCCTCTGGTAAGGAAGCCACAATCTGGGGGACATAATGGGTGGGGGTAACAAAATTGATATTGTGACACCCTATATCTTGTAACCTGAGCATCTGTTTCGCCATAATGGATGTCGTAATTAATTCTCCTTTGCCAAGATGGCTTATGTCATAATTCTGGCAGAATATACACTTTAAGTTACAGTGAGTCAAAAAGATAGTACCCGATCCATTAAACCCGACCAGGGGCGGTTCTTCACCGAAATGGGGAAAGATGCTGGAAATCATCAGCTCTTTCCCAGCTCTACAGACACCTACCTCACCTTCCATGCGGTTTACACCGCATTTGCGAGGACATAACCTGCATTCCTTAAGGATTTCATGCAGAGTATCAATCCTTTTTGCTAACTCTCCTGTTCGGTTTAGTTCGATATATTTGGGGATATAAGACATAAGGAAAGTCCCTTTTTAGCTTTGGCTATATTCTACAATCAATCTGTTTTCTCAGTCAAGGTTAATTTCCTTAAATGGCTATTGAGTTAACACAGCAAAGGCGGTCGCATTATAACCCGTGCAAAACTCGCGATTTAGTGAGCATAAAGAAAGAACGGTATTGATCATTTGAATTAGACAGTCACAAATGAATCTGTTAAGACTCACAACCAAGAAAC
>JAUXFK010000257.1 GCA_030623035.1 Deltaproteobacteria bacterium
CGAGATTCCATAGGCAACAATGACTATTTCAGCATCTTTTGTCTCAATCTCCCGGTATTCTATAATATCATCTATATTATTCCGGATCTTATATATCAACCTGTCTACCATGTCTTTCTGAGCAGAGGCGGTCATAGCCGGATATCCCTTTTCATCGTGGGTTAACCCTGTAGAATGTATATGATACCCTTCTCCTATTTCAACCATAGGGGCAACCATGCCTTCATCGGAAAGGTAGGGCATGTATTCTTCAGGGGAAGCCTTTGATATCCTGCGAGAATATAGTTCTATATTATCGGAAGCAGGGATAGTTACTTTCTCCGCCATATGCCCCACTACCTCGTCCGTCATTATCAAGACAGGCAGGCGGTATTTTTCAGAAAGGTTGAATGCCTTTATCGTCACATCGAATAGCTCCTGGGGTGAACTGGCACTGAGGACAATTATCTCATAGTGCCCATGAGATCCCCACCTGGACTGCATAATATCACCCTGAGCGCAGAGGGTAGGAAGACCTGTAGACGGGCCTGCCCTTTGCACATTTACAACAACACATGGTACCTCCATTATAATTCCAAGACCTATATTCTCCATCATCAGGCTGAATCCAGGACCGGATGTGGCTGTCATGGCCTTAAGGCCTCCCCAGGATGCCCCTAAGACGGCAGCCATAGAAGCAATTTCATCCTCCATCTGTATATAAACCCCTCCAAGCTGAGGTAATCTTTCAGCCATCCTTTCGGCGATTTCTGTAGCCGGGGTTATGGGATAACCTGCAAAAAATTTACATCCACTGGCTATGGCTCCTTCTGCGCAGGCCGTATCCCCCAAAATAAAGCGCTCTGTTCCTTTCAATCTTCAAGTCTCCTTTATTCATTGGATTCTTCAACATATATGGCAAATTCCGGGCATATCACCTCACAGAAATTGCAATTCACACAGTCATCAGGGTTTTTTACACGAGGAGGATGATAGCCCTTTTTGTTAAAATGCTCGGACATTTCCAAAACATCGCGGGGACAGTATTCCACACAAAAAGAGCACCCCTTGCAGCGATCTTCAATGATAAATACATTCCCTTTGGGAACCTTAATGTCTTCATAATCCAAAGGTTTACGCCAGTATTTTATATATGTGCCATTGTTTATCATAATATATGTAAGCCCTGTAAAGTAATATTAGCAATATCAAAAACAAATTTAATCATTATAAAATAAATCGTAACTGTTTAGCTTTTTGGAATTTTAGCTGCTTCAACGGTGGTCAAATTTTAACCCGTGCAACTGTTTGAACATCTTAGTGAGCGTTAAGAAAGAACAGAGGGAAAGCCTTGTCGTACTTGGATGTTAATCGTTCCAAAGCTTATCGGCTGAATTTAATAGCTGAATGCTGTTCTTTCTTTATACTCACTTAGATGCGAGTTCTGCACGGGTTAAAATTTGATTGCCGTTGAAGCT
Source organism: Deltaproteobacteria bacterium (assembly GCA_030623035.1). GTDB lineage: Bacteria > Desulfobacterota > UBA8473 > UBA8473 > UBA8473 > JAUXFK01. The sequence continues at coordinate 1,458 of JAUXFK010000257.1, forward strand.
TGGAGAGTGCCTTCTTTTCCATAAAACTAAAATAATACAATAAATCACACTTAAATGCAATCAATATATTCTCTTTGTATATTGTAACATCGGATGGCTTAAAGCTCTTGACTTAATTCATTGTATATTATAAATTTATATACAATTTAGTAGGCTTTGTTTAAAGGTAACAGTTTAGTTTTTGAAATTTTGATTGCCGTTGAAGCTTGGCTAGTGCTTTCTGTTTCATAAGGCTAAAATAATACGTTTAAAGATATTTTAAAGGTTGGACGATGAAGATAATGGGCCTGGATGTGGGGAGCAAGACGATCGGTGTGGCAGTAAGTGATGATATGGGCTGGACAGCGCAAGGGGTTTTAACCATAGCCCGTAAGAATTTGGATAAAGACCTTGAAGAACTCAAGAAACTTACAGACCAGTACAGAGTTTTGGAGATCGTAGTAGGATTGCCCAAGAACATGGATGGTACTATAGGTAAGCAGGCAGAAGAGGTATTGGCTTTAGCAGAAACCATAAGTAGCAGTTTAAATATCCCTGTAAAAACCTGGGATGAGCGACTCTCAACAATAGCTGCCCAAAAAACTCTGTTAGAGGCGAATGTCAGTCGTAAAAAGAGGAAAAAGGTTATTGATAAGATAGCTGCTGTATTTATTTTACAGGGATATTTGGATAGCAGAGAATATAAATGATGATAAAAAGGGGTATTTCTTGTCTTTTAATGTTGCTGATTGTCTCCGGATTGTTAGTCGCCATAAGTATTTTCGTCTATCTTTCCACTCCTCCCAGCTTTATAGGAGACTCCAAAATAATAGAAATCCGTCCAGGAACCACCTTCACTGAAGTTGCAAGTATTCTAAAAGAAGAGGGGATCATCAAGAATATATGGAACTTTTCCCTTTTGGTTGAATGCTTTCAAGGTACCACAAGAATTAAAGCAGGAGAATATCTCTTGAATACTGCTATGCTGCCCTTAGAGGTGTCGGACATTCTAATAAAAGGTAAAGTATTACAATACTCTCTTACAATACCGGAAGGGTATAATATCCGTCAAATCGCCGATCTATTAGACAAGGCGAAACTCATCACAAAAGAAATTTATTTAGAAATGTGCTATGATCCCCTTTTTGTATCTTCTCTGGGGATCGAGGGAGATAGCTTAGAGGGTTACCTGTTCCCTGATACTTACAAGATTCCCCGGCATTTAGATGAAAGGGACATGCTGGAACTTATGGTAGCCCAGTTTAAGGACGTTTATAACCAAAAATACGCAGAAAAAGCAAAAGAGTTGGGTTTTTCAATGAAAGATGTTGTTACCCTTGCCTCTATGATTGAAAAGGAAACCGGAAAATCATCGGAACGTCCATTAATCTCTGCAGTTTTTCAAAATAGACTAAAAAAACGCATCAGGCTTCAAAGTGATCCTACCGCTGTTTACGGTCTTATCAATTTTAATGGTAAAATAAGAAAAAGACATCTTAAAAGAGATACACCTTACAACACCTATCTCCACTCCGGCCTTCCACCAGGCCCAATTGCTAATCCTGGTGAAGCCTCTATCAGAGCTGTTCTTTATCCTGCCAAGGTGGATTACCTGTATTTTGTTTCAAAGAACGATGGCTCTCACCAATTTTCGAATAACCTCAATGAACATAATCTTGCAGTTTTGGAGTATCAAAAGAGATAAATTTAAGACCCTTTGTAATGGCTTAGTCATCTTAAGGAGCTATGTCGCAAAGATGACCGTCATTCCCGCGGAAGCGGGAATCCAGAAGCGCCGAAGTAGCCGGAAATACTGGATTCCCACTCCCCGATCGGAGTCGAGGACAAGCTTCGTGGGAATGA
>JAUXFK010000036.1 GCA_030623035.1 Deltaproteobacteria bacterium
GGTGGTCAAATTTTAACGCGTGCAACTGTTTGAACATCTAAGTGAGTTAAGAAAGAACAGGGGGAAAGATGCGAGTTCTGCACGGGTTAAAATTTGATTGCCGTTGAGGCTTGGCTAGTGCTTTCTGTTTCATAAGGCTAAAATAATACAAGTTATTAAATATGGCCGCTTCAAAGGAGAGTATTGCAAAGTAAAGTCTGGTTTTTTACAGAAGAAAAATATAAAAGCCATGAGATTTTTTTACTGCCCATGGCTTTTGATATTTTTTCTTTTTATTAAATTTATGCATCCTAAAGACAATGGGCATTCAAAACATATTGTTGTTTTACTTTTTAGACTTATTTCTTGGGATTAACATTGTTAAATATTTCAACCTCCCTCGTTCCCACTGTCTTAATTGTATTAATTTTTATCAAAAGAAACCCTATTTGTCAATACATTATTCATTGGAGTTTACCGAAAAGTTTATTAAAGGCAGAGATAAGTAGTTGAGTTTATGGGAGAAGGAGAAATAAAAAAGTGGAAGTGGTGATTTTTCTAGGGTAAGATGTTTTGGTCAGTAAAGTTTCTGATAAACTCCAGAATATTTTATCTTGACGAATGCTGTTATTTTTGATAAATAAAAAATCTTATCTAATTAGTTAATAAACTTTCAGAGATCTTTAAAAGTACCCCTTTTGCCCAATCTCTGTATCAAGTTTGAATTTAATCCTCGAAATATGGAGTGCATTCCTGCTTGCCCTGTGAAATGCGAAATACATATTTCTCTGGGGTGGTTAAATTTTTGTCTTCCTTAACCTTGAACAAAATTGAGCATTTTAAAAGGTCTCAAATCAGTCTATAGATTGGAGCATTTTATATGGAAAAAAGATATCTGCTAGCACCTGGGCCTACTCCGGTTTCTCCAAGAGCTTTACTCAATATGGCAGAGCCAATTATTCATCATCGTGGGCCTGAGTTCAGCAACATACTTAGCGAGATAAGGGAAGGGTTAAAGTACCTTTTTCAAACAAAGAATGAGGTGTTAATATTCTCATCTACCGGAACCGGAGCGATGGAAGGCGCAGTTACGAATATGCTTTCCAAAGGGGATAAAGCACTGGTCGTTAATGGCGGAAAGTTCGGAGAAAGGTGGGGCGATATCTGTAAGGCATATGGAGTAGAGACAGTGCTTATCGATGTCACATGGGGAGAAGCAGCAGACCCGAATATCATAAAGAAGACCCTCGATTCAGATAGTTCTATCAAAGCAGTACTTACACAGGCTTGCGAGACATCTACCGGAGTCGGGCACCCTATAAAAGAGATCGCAGATATAGTAAAAGATAAAGAGAATACGATCCTAATTGTTGATGCCATTTCAGCCATGGGGGCGATTGACCTCCCTGTAGATAAATGGAAACTGGATGTAGTGGTTGCTGGTTCTCAAAAAGCAATGATGCTTCCTCCAGGGATTGCCTTTGCAAGTGTCAGTGATAAGGCATGGAGGTTTGCCGAGGATTCAAATCTCCCTAAATATTATTTTAATTTCAAAAAAGAATTGAATTCTATCAATAAAAACCAAACTGCATATACTTCGGCTGTTTCATTGCTAATAGGTTTGGCTGAATCACTCAAACAGATAAAATCAGAAGGGTTGGAAAATATTTATAAACGGCATGAAAGGCTCGCTAAGGCAACCAGAGCAGCGATTAAAGGGTTGGGGCTACAGCTTTATGCCCCTAAATCTCCCAGTAACGCAATAACAGCCATTCTGGCACCCAATGGCATCAATGGTTCGGATGTAGTAAAAGTCATGAGAGAGAAATACAAGGTTACCATAGCAGGGGGGCAGAGCCAGGCAAAAGGAAAGATATTCAGGATTGCGCATATGGGTTATATAGACCAATTTGACATCATCACAGCAATTTCTGCTTTAGAGATGACCCTTAATGAATTGGGCTATCATGTGGAGCTGGGTAAAGGAGCGAAGACAGCTTTGGAAGTACTCAATGGTTAGTCTTATGTATGGAGGAACGGATGAAGAGGATATTGATCAGCGATAATCTATCAGAGAAAGGGATCGAAATTCTAAGGAACACACAGGGGATTCAAGTGGATGTCGACACAAACCTCTCAAAAGATAAGCTTATCGAAAAAATCAAGGATTATAACGGGTTGGCCATCAGAAGCGCTACAAAGGTTACCTCAGATGTTATCGATGCGGCAGAGAATCTCCAGGTTATCGGTAGAGCAGGGATCGGACTGGATAATGTTGATATCGGAGCAGCGACGAAGAAGGGGGTTGTGGTGATGAACGCCCCTGAGGGGAATACGACCACCACTGCTGAGCATGCCATCTCCATGATGTTGGCCCTTACGAGAAAAGTCCCTCAAGCAACGATTTCCCTGAAGGCAGGAAAATGGGAAAAAAAGAAATTTATGGGAAGAGAGGTGTTCAACAAAACCCTCGGTGTTGTTGGGTTGGGAAAAATCGGAAGTATCGTAGCAGATCGTGCCAAGGGGCTGAAGATGGATGTTATTGCATATGATCCCTTTATTTCAAAAGGTCGGGTTTCAGAGATGGGAATAGAGCAGGTCTCTCTCGATGAGCTCTTTGCCAGATCGGATTATATAACCCTTCATATCCCCCTTAATGAAGAAACAAGCGGTTTAATAAATACAGAGTCCTTTAAAAAGATGAAGGACGGTATTATGATAATAAACTGTGCAAGGGGAGGAATCGTTAATGAGAAGGATCTCTATGATGCGATAAAGAGCAAAAAGGTTGCAGGGGCCGCCCTCGATGTCTTCGAGAAAGAGCCTCCTGGGGATAACCCACTGTTTGATTTAGATGAAGTAATATGCACACCTCACCTGGGAGCCTCCACTGATGAGGCCCAAAAGAATGTAACCGTAGATATTGCTGAGCAGATGATAAATTACCTGTTACACGGAACAATAAAGAATGCCGTTAACGTACCCTCTGTAAGCGGTGATATCTTATCCACGATTAAACCCTATATGGATCTTTCGGAAAAACTCGGAAGATTTCAGAGCCAACTGGAATCAGGGGCAATAGAAGAGATAAATATAGAATACATTGGCGATATTGCTGAATTGGATGTAACACCAATCACCACATCAATATTGATGGGTATCTTCAGACCAATTATGGGCGATACCATAAACTTTGTAAATGCCCCTATTATTGCTCAGGAAAGAAATGTTAAAGTAGTTGAGTCAAAGAGTAGAAAGAGTGAGGATTTCACCAGTTTACTGACTATAAGGACTATATCAACAAAAGGAGAGAATTTAGTTGCAGGCACACTGTTTGGTAAAAACGAGCCCAGAATTATAAGAATCAATAAGTTCAGGGTAGAAACAATACCAAATGGGAATATGCTGTTGTTTTATACGATTGATCGTCCAAAAGTCATCGGAAATATTGGAGCAATACTTGGAGATATGGACATAAATATCGCCAATATGCAATTCGGTAGAGAAGAGATAGGAGGGGATGCTATTGTTCTTTTGAATATAGACTCCCCTGTTTCTAAGGAAACTATAGAAAAATTGAGCAAGTTACCGAACGTCGTCTCTATTAAACAATTGAAGCTTTAGTGAAAGTATCAAAGAAATCTCATAAAGTCTCGTTAGCTCCTTAAGATGGCTAAACAATTACCATTAATTTAATGATAGAACTATAATCAAGTAGGATTATTATTATGTCCAACATTGTTGTTATTGGTACTCAATGGGGAGATGAAGGCAAAGGAAAGGTAATAGATTTCCTTACAGAACAGGCCGATATAATCGTTAGATTTCAAGGAGGGAACAATGCCGGCCATACGGTTATGGTGAAAGACCAGACAATAATACTCCATCTTATTCCATCCGGCATATTGCATCCAGAAAAAAAATGTATCATCAGTAACGGCGTTGTTATAGACCCAAGAGAGCTGCTCAATGAAATTGAGTTATTACAATCAGAAGGTTTTATCTTGAACAACGATTCTCTCTTCATCAGCGAGGGGGCACATCTGGTAATGCCTTACCACAAAAGGATCGATGTTGCCAGAGAAAACCTTAAAGGTGGAGAAAAGATAGGGACTACCGGAAGGGGGATAGGCCCAACTTATGAAGATAAGATTCGAAGGATTGGGATAAGGGTCATAGACCTTTTAGAGGAAGATGTTTTTAATGAAAAATTAAAGGCCAATCTCAAGGAAAAAAACTTTTACCTAATACATTACCTTAAGGAAAAAGAGTTCAAATTCGAAGAAATATACGAAGAATATCTTGACTTAGCAGAAAAAATAAAAGAATATGTTGTCGATACATCTGTGATCCTTAACAAAGAGATTGAAAACGGCAAGAATATTTTATTCGAAGGCGCACAGGGAAGTTTTTTAGATGTAGATCACGGTACATACCCTTTTGTAACTTCGAGTAACACAGTAGCAGCGGGAGCATGTACAGGGGCAGGTATCGGCCCTACAAAAATAGATAAAGTGATCGGAATCTCAAAGGCCTACGCTACCCGGGTTGGGAATGGACCTTTTCCTACTGAATTGGTCAACGAGCTGGGAGAAAGTTTGAGGGCAAAGGGTAATGAATATGGCGCTACCACAGGCAGACCGAGAAGATGTGGATGGTTCGATGCAGTTATGGTAAAACATGCCATCAGAGTCAATGGGATTAATGGGTTAGGCATCACTAAACTCGATGTCCTCAGCGATTTCAGTAAGATAATGATCTGCACAGGATATAAATACAAGGGTGAGGTCTGCTCAAGCATCCCGTCAAGCTTAAGCAAATTGGAACGATGCCGGCCAATCTATGAAGAGATGGATGGCTGGGGCTTGGATATTAGTAAGATCAGAGAATACAATAAGCTTCCAGATAATGCCAGAAGATATATTGAAAGGGTTGAGGAATTGGTTGGTGCAAAGGTGATTCTGGTCTCTGTAGGCAGCAGGAGGGATGAAACGATTCTATTAAGCAACCCGTTTATATAATTTTGGCACGATAATATGGCATCGGGCGTCCTTAATAAATTCCAAACTAAAGTTTTAGGGCCGTTAACTCAGTAGGTAGAGTATCTGCCTTTTAAGCAGAGAGCCGCTGGTTCAAGTCCAGCACGGCCCACCAGCGTCCCCATCGTCTAGCCTGGCCTAGGACACCGGCCTTTCACGCCGGCGGCACCGGTTCAAATCCGGTTGGGGACGCCAATAATAAAGTCAAAGGCCTGGCCGTATCGGTCAGGCCTTTTTTTGTTCTAAGATTAATAATACTTGTAATGTGTTCAATCATATGCATGATTTGAACTTAAAAATTATTTTATTCTGCTTGACCGTTTCATTATACTATTATATAGTTCGCCCAATTTAGCTTATTTCGTATTCATTAAAAAAAACGCAATGAAAGAGTGGCGTTTGAAAAAGTGGGAGATGTTTCTTTTTTATCTGATTGACTAGAACGGTTAGAATGCTAGAGTGGATTTACCTCCATAAAACCTACATCTGGTGGTTAGGAACACTTTCAGTGGTTACCTTTATTGTAACCCTAATCGTGATTCCCATTTTAGTTGTTCGCATACCAGCGGGTTACTTTACAGAGGATAATAGCAAGCCAATCCTATCGAGTAGACAACTTTCTTTCTTTCCCCTTCTATCTATAATTATCAAGAATCTTTTCGGAATCATATTTATATTGGCCGGCTTTTCAATGTTACTATTGCCGGGCCAAGGTTTCATTTCTATCCTGATTGGAATAATGTTGATAAACTTTCCGGGGAAACGCACACTTGAAAGACGAATCGTTCAGCAAGCCTTTGTGCTACATACGATCAACTGGATTCGAGCCAGGGCAAACCGACCACCACTGAAAATGCCCAGACGAGTTATCGCTGTCAATAATAACGCCGAAAAAGGCTGACTACGCGATTGAAATCTCGTTAGCCCCTTAAGATTAAGATGGCTAAACAATTACAAAGGGAGGTATTTATGAAAACACGGATTACAGAACTTTTTGGGACAAAATATCCTATTATGCTTTCCGGGATGAGTGGGATTAGCGTACCCAAGATGGTAGCTGCCGTCTCTAATGCTGGCGGGTTGGGTATCCTAGGAACAGGAACAATGACTGCTGTTGAGGCAAAGAAGGCTATTCGTGAGACAAAAGAACTTACAGATAAGCCTTTTGGGATAAATGTCTCTCTTCTATTCCCCGGAGCTGCTGAAAATGCAAAGATAGGACTGGAAGAAAAAGTCCATGTTATCAACTTTTCACTGGGAAAAGGTGACTGGATTGTAGAAGCTGCGCATAAATACGGGGGAAAGGTGATCGCTACAGTTGTAAATAGACGTCACGCAAAGAGAGCACAGGATTATGGGTGTGATGGCCTTGTTGTCACAGGTCACGAGGCAGCTGCTCATGGAGGTGATGCAACATCCCTTGTGCTTATTCCTACGATTGTGGATGAAGTAGACATTCCTTTGATTGCAGCAGGTGGTTTTGCGGACGGGAGAGGCCTTATGGCTGCTCTGGCACTTGGAGCAGAAGGTATTGCCATGGGTACACGTTTAATGACCACAAAAGAAAGCCCTCTTCATGAGAATTACAAACAACTATCCATTGAAAAAGGGGTAAATGATACAATCTATGGAATATATTTTGATGGTCTCGAATGCAGGTCAATGAAAACCAAGGTATCTGAAAAGGCATACGAGCGAGGTTTTCTAGGTCTTCCCAATTTCCCAGCAGCGATTATAAACGCCAGAGGCTTGGCAAAGATGCTTGATTTTCCATATTATAAGCTCTTAATTGGTATTATACTCTCGGGATGGAAAAATGCAAAACAGATGGCATACATGGCAAACGCCTTTCCAGCAATTCAGGCTGCCATAGAAGACGGAGAAGCAGAAAGGAAAGGAGTGCTCCCGGTTGGACAGTCTACAGGATTGATCCATGACGTCCCAACTGTTGCTGAATTACTAGAAAAGATTGTAGCAGAAGCAGAAGAGGTGCAAAAGCGATTATCTGATGCCGTAACGTAACCAGTCTGGGTTTGACCATCTAAATGTCCTGTTAGATATTTCGCTTCAAAAAAAAGACATCTTCAAAAATGAGATACTTCGTAATTGTTTAGCCATCTTAAGGAGATAACGAGATTTTATGATTTGGCTAAACTGTTACAAGAAGTGTATTCCAAACGGGTTTAGATTCTTTTTTATAAATTGTACATTATACAAAGGGCAATTCATGCTTAAAAAAAATATCAAACGGAGGTTGTTGTTATGGGACCCTTATCAGGTATAAAAATAATAGAGATAGCAAGTATCGGCCCTGGACCGTTTTGCGGAATGATGCTTTCCGATATGGGAGCAGAAGTCATCCGTGTTGACCGGGTTGCTAACCATGCTGGGCTTACTGTACAGAAAGATGTACTCTCAAGAGGAAGACGATCTATTGCAGTGGACCTAAAGAAAGCTGAAGGTGTACAAGTAGTCCTAAAGATGTGCGAAAAAGCCGATGCCCTGTTTGAGGGTTTTCGTCCTGGGGTTACAGAAAGATTGGGGATTGGCCCTGAAGATTGTATGGCACGCAACCCAAGACTTGTCTACGGTCGTATGACGGGTTGGGGGCAGGAAGGCCCTTTAGCATTGTCAGCTGGTCACGATATTAATTATATTTCTCTATCAGGCGCACTTCACGCGATCGGCAGGAAGGATCAACGACCGGTTCCTCCGCTCAATCTGGTCGGCGATTTTGGAGGTGGAGGCATGCTGCTGGCGTTTGGACTTGTATGCGGGCTATTGGAATCTATAAAATCCGGCAAGGGCCAGGTTGTAGACGCCGCTATGGTTGACGGCTCAGCGGTTCTCATGTCTATGTTCTTCACCTTTAAAGAGATGGGACAGTTTACAGAGAAACGCGGAACCAACATGCTGGATAGTGGTGCTCACTTCTATGATACATATGAAACCAAAGATGGAAAATATATTTCTATTGGTGCGATCGAGCCTCAATTCTATGCCTTGCTGATTGAGAAGGCGAACCTTGATGCGAATCTCTTTGCATCACAGATGGACCCAGCGAAATGGCCGGCACTGAAAGAAGAGTTGAAGCGTGTTTTCTCGACTAAAACACAAGATGAATGGTGCGACATTATGGAAGGATCAGACGTTTGTTTTGCACCAGTCTTATCGATTCTTGAGGCGCCTGACCATCCGCATAACAAAGCTAGAAAGACCTTTGTGGAGGTTGAAGACGTTATCCAACCTGCTCCAGCACCGCGATTTAGTCGAACTGCACCAGAAATCAGCCATGGGCCGCGTAACGCTGGCGAGGATACGGTCTCTGTATTGTCCGATTGGGGCTTTGCAAAAGATGAAATTAGCATACTTCAAAAAAATGGTGCAATTGCAAGCATAAGATAATCCTCTTTAAAACCAACTTCATTAAAAAGCGACTTTTAGATGGACAGAGAGGATAAAGTGTGGGTGCATCTTCTTTTATTCATAAGAATTATACCTTTGCCTTGACAATAGAGTAATGATTTGATATTATTTAATAGAATATGGTAATTGTTTGGCCATATTGAGAAGTAATCAAGGTTTTATGATTTGAGCAAACACTTACAAAAAGTGTAATTAAGATAAGCATTTTCAAGTGTTTGAGACCCGTTGGGCGAGTTTAAGGAAATGCCTGGAGCAAGTCCTAGATGGGTTAAAAACCTGCTAAAGAGAGCGGAAAAGGGGATTTTTCAGTGTGAACTAATTAAGCTGCTAAATCTAGAGTTTCATCGAAACTTTTCTTTTGTAAGGGGATAATAAAATGAAGAAGACAAAAGCCGCCAAAGAATGGTTTAAAGAAGGATACTTGAGTAACACTATGGAACCAGGATCTGATGAGGCCATAAAGGCTTACAAAAAGAGTATAGAACTTGATGATACCTTTGCAGAAGCCTATGTAAATCTGGGTTTTATTTATTTACAGAAGGAATCTTATGAGAAAGCAGTAGAGTGTTTTAGTAAAGTGGTCGAGTTGGAACCCAACAACCCTGAAGCGTATAATAATCTTGGATATTCCTATGAAAAACTAGATCGACTTGGTAGCGCCAAACAAATGTATGAAAAGGCACTAAAGCTGAATCCTCGAAATTTAGAGGCTCTTATTGATCTTGCACATGTAGCGGAATTAAGAGGAGAATATAGAGCTGCTGTTGAGCATTACAATAAAGCAATAGAGATGGACCCCAAGGCTACGGCTCCCCTCTTCTGTCTGGCTGTTCTATATGATAGGTACGATATGTTTGATGAGGCAATGGAATATTATCAACGAGTTTTGAAATTAGACCCGAATTATATAAAGGCCATCTTCAATCTGGGGAATCTTTATGCGATTCACGATGGTTCTTACAAAGATGCTATTGGAGCCTTTAAACAGGTAATAAAGTTGAATCCTGATAATGCTGAGGCATGGAATAATCTGGGGTCTATTTATGAAGAGATGAAAAAATATAAAGAGGCTGCTTTTGCTTATCAAAAATCCCTTTCTCTGAATTCTTTCCAGGAAGAGGCCCATTTTAATCTGGCTCAAATAGAATATCTTAAGTATCAATCAGGGCCTGATAAATCAAAGAAAGAGAAGGTTATGCAAAGGCTAAACTTTGTTCTGTCCCTTAATCCGAGACACAAAATGGCCTCTCAACTTATAAAGAAATTGAAAAGACAAAAGTCTTAGAATCCTCGCCTTCCCTGACCTTGAACAGAATTGGTCATTTCTGGATGGATACTAGATAGCTTCGATTTCTTTTTCCATCTTATGTAAGATTAAATCCCTGATGTCACTCCAAATAGTAACTGGATCAGCTACAGATGTAGGCTTTAATTGTGGATATTTTTTTAGGGTCTGAGCAGCTAAAACCCCCGCCAATTTAAAACGGTGTTCCTTAGTAGACGATTTAGCCTGCTTGATTATGTAGGGGGGAATATTTAACCTGCTTATCTTAAATTTACCAATTTTTGTCGTTGTATCACCCATTGCTGAGGCAACGAGCTTTTCGGATGGTTTTGCTGTATCTATTTTCGGTTCTTCCCTTATCGGAACAATCTTTTTTTCTTCGGATACTTCTGAAGCTGCTATCTCCGATTCCTCCTGTCTCTCTTGCGGTATTTCCATTAAAGGGGTAACCTTTTCCTCTTCTACTTCCTCCTCTTCTGCTTCCTCTTCCATGGCCACTTCTTGAATGAGTTCTTCTGCCTCTATCTTTCCTTCTGCCAAGGAGGCAAGTTCCTCAAGTTCGGATTCTTCCGGATCAGCTTCTTGCGAGTATTCTTCGATCTCTATATTTTCTCCTTCCATGGAGGCAACTTCCTCAAGCTTTGCTTCTTCTAATGCCTCTTCTTGTATTACTTCCTCTTCCCGGATAGCCTCTTCTTCAATATGCCTTATTCTGGGTTTTCTTTTCTGTGTGGAAGGCCCTGTTAATCTTTGAAACCTTGACCCGATCTGCTTTACCACATCCCCTGTTATTTCTTTAAACTCATTAGTTTCGCCTGCTTTTAGACACAGTTTGCATATCTTGTTAACAAGACGCGGTACTCCAAACTCGGAATACTCCCATAAATTTTCAATAGCATCGTCAGTAAAGATTTTTTTCGATACACCAGCATGCTTGATACGTGTCTCAATGTACTCTGTTAGCATCTCAACGGATTGTAACTTGTCAATCCGATTATAGGTTCCGATCCTCTGAAATAGATTCGCGTGCTTTGGATGCTCTAATCTTCGAGCCAATTCCAACTGTCCAGAAAGAACAATAGTGAACAGATTTCTATTGTCTTCCTGCATATTTGTAAGCAGCCTTAAACTCTCCAGGTTAGCAGGAGCAATGGCATTCGCTTCATCAATGAATATAAGAATTCTCTTACCTTCATCTACAGTTTCAAATAAGAGATTATTAAATATCTCTAATAGCTCAACCCTTCGTTTTACTTCACATTGCTTACCGGTCAATTGACCGATCATCTCTCTTAAAAGCTGGATAAAAGAAATATCTGGATTCGTTATAAGGGCTATTTTATATTTTTCTTGCTCTAAAGAATCGAGTATAATTCTCAATGACAGGGTCTTGCCCATACCTACATCACCTACAATTACTGCCAGACATTCATCACCTTCTTCTATTGCAAAAAGGGTTTCTGCTATGGCATTCTCTACTGATGCTTGAAACTCAACGTACATAGTCGGATCAGGGACATTATCGAAAGGCGGTTTTTCAAGACCCCAATATTGATAGTACATTCGATTCCTCTCCTTAAATCTAAAAGGTTCTATCAGACTTTCTTTTTATCTAGCTTTTATATTTTACTATAAATTTTCAATTCCTAAACTTTACTCTTGTTTAGATACTCAAGAACATCTTCCAAAGAAAAACGTCTAAGATTCCCAATCTTATAACTCTTTATAACCTTTTTCTTGACTAGATTAAATAATAGACTTTTGCTGATTTGCAACATTTCGCATACACCTTTGGAGTCAAGCATTCTTGCCATATATAGGGGTTCAAAATGGAAATTGAAGAAAACCCCGCCATCTTCCTTTTGTTCCAAGTTCAACTTAACTCCAAAATCACTCTCATTTAATATTTCCTGTATAGAGGTTATTGACTGGACATTACCGGATTGCTCAGGTGTTAATTCGAGAGAAAATGACTTTTCTTCTTGCCCTGTGACCTCTTCAAAGATAGGATCTGCCTTTCTTTTGGCGATGTCATTATCGGTCTCTGTATGAAGTGGAATTTCAGGTTTTTCCCTATCCTGCAATACCACTTCTTCGATACTGTTGTTCGTATCTTGCCCAACCTTTTTGTCTCTTTTCCGTCTTTTTACAATGCAAATCTTTTCCATAATGCTCCCAAACTAAAAAATGTTATAAGAAAAAGGAGTGCCTTTTTTGTTAATAATGGAAAGCTGAAACAATTCAATCCTGCTGGAATTTCTAAGTTCTGTTAAAATGTATTTATATAAACTATAAAAGTTATACTTTTTATCGGCTATTTCATATCTTAACTTTACTGAAATGTCAACAATATTTGTAATTTTAATAAATTTTAGCAAATCTGAGCAAAAAGAAGCAATAATATCTTTATATCTTTATTTGTTGCCTATATGATATCGTGCTTTATTCCTTTTGCAATAGATTCTCTTAAGTACAGATATACTTTCAATGACTATCCATATTTCCAGAATAAAGACCACCGTTCCTACAAAGAATAGTAACCGGTTATTATTGTTGACAGAGCTTCTTAGGTTTATTATCTGAGCCCAGCCTGTCATAAATACCACAAAGACCATTAGAATGATTGTATATACCAGGTGGGTTCTTTTATAGGCCAGGTAGAGGGTTATAACGAGAAGAACCATGCCTGCCAAAATCTGGTTCATACTAAGTTGCTTTCAAAACTATACTAACTATCCATTCAAAGCCTGCAATACTTTGTGTTCTTTTGTGATCATTTTCTAAAGTCACAAGGGCATCTACTAAGGTATCTTCAACAGCCTGCATGCCATTGAAAACCAAGTTAGGAAACCACTTCTCCCGAATTTCATCCCATATGTTCTCCACAGGATTGCATTGAGGTGAATAGGGCGGCTGCCAAATGAGACATATATTTCAAGGAATCGCCAAGTCAAGTACCTCCGGCATAGCCGGTATTAGTGAGAAATTGCATACGGTTGATAACGGGGATTGATATATGACCCTATTCGAGTTTAAGCATCAAGATACTATGCCCCATATTATGCCAAGCCCCAGTGAGACTGCCCTTATGGAGAGGAGAAAAGGCGAAAGTATACCTACTGCAAGATCCCTTTTTAGGGCCAATTTAGTGAAAGGTAGGGCTGATAATATGAATAGTATAAAGAGAAGGACTAAAGGATAAAAGATTAGATTAGGCAACAGCCATGTAAATGGTAGGCATATTAAGAACAACGCCAGAGACACAATTTGAAGCTTTAAGGTCTGAGGGGTATAGGAGTCTTTCAGCATCTTATTGGGATATCTTTTATAGACTACCATCCTCCAGTATCCCCTCCAAAACTTGTTTCTTGCATACTTTTTTATGGAATCTGGATGGTTGAGATGGGAAACGACCGCATTTGGGTTGAAGACCATTTTGTATCCCGCCATAGACATCTTATATGAAAGTTCTGTGTCTTCATTATTTGCTACAGGAAATGATGGATCAAATCCACCAAGTGAAAGAAATATCGATTTTCTGTAGGCTGCTGAATAAGTGTCTACCATGTCTATAGCCTCGACCTTTTTTAACATTTCAAATCTTTCTTCAAATTCAATCTGTGCAAATCTCGCAACCAAAGACTTCTGAGAGGTCTTATATGCACCTTTTACAGCCATAACCTTTTGGTCATCAAAGTATCTTACCATCTCCTCTATCCAATTATTCTGGGGAACACAATCCGCATCTGTGAAAAGGATAATTTCACTCCTTGCTTCTCTTGCACCTTTATTTCTGGCTGAAGCCGGTCCCCGGTTTGTTTGCCAAAGATACTTTACAGGGAATTGTTTTACTATGTCTGAAGTTCTGTCTTTTGAACCATCATCAACGACTATGATCTCATAGTCTTCCTTCTTTACAGACTGCCTGATTAAAGAACTCAGACACCTTTCAATGGTGTGGCTAGCGTTAAAGACCGGGATTATAACAGTAAAGTACACGTCTTTCATCTCCTTCAAATCTTTGAACCGATGATAAGATGTTTAAAAAAGGTTCTTGCAGTCTTTGCAGTACGAACTATCTCGGAAGGCTTCTCTATCATCTGATACAACTTGTAAAAGATATATCTTGGACGAAGGTAGAACCTCCTCCTCGCCGCATCACATAACCTTACCAGATCTGAAGAGGTCAAAGATTCATTCCTCACAACACAATTATGTAGCCCTGATGGTGTCAGCCACTCAGTATAGTCTGAGGCTGTGAGCCAGCCCCTTTCCTTATATTCTTCAAAGGCTTCTGTGCCTGGATAGACCATCACCGGATAGAATTGTACAGTATCAGGATTCAGTTTCAATGCCAGATCTATAGTCTTTTTAATACTTTCCTCTGTTTCTCCGGCAAATCCTACCATAAAACAGCCGTGGATGAAGATGCCTGCCTCTCTTGCGTCCTTCATGAACTGAAACATGCGTTCTACTTTAATGCCCTTTTTCATGGAATTGAGAATGGCCTGATCCCCGCTCTCAAATCCAACGCAGAGTTCCCTGCATCCAGCGGCCTTGATCTTCAACATGGTCTCCATATCCAGATCGATTCGCGAGTTTGCAGTCCATTGGACTTTAATCCCTCGTTCAATTATGGCATCGGCCAGTTCCAAACACCTTTTCTTGTTTGCGGTCAGCGTATCATCTTCAAAAAAGATGGACTTTGCTTCAGGAAACTCACGAATCACAAACTCCATCTCATCGAGGATGTCCTCGATACTTCGGAAACGATAACCCCTACCGGTAAAAGTCTGGGGATAAACACAGAAACTGCATCGAAAGGGGCATCCTCTGCTTGTAATGAGGGTTACCATGGGATAGAGGGCATTCGGATTAAAGTAGTCCTGGATTTGAAGATGCTTTTTGTAAGTTCTGCTCACCCATGGAAGCTCATCTAAGTTCTTTATATAGGGTCTATCCGGGTTATGCACTACTTTCCCGTTTGACCTGAAAGACAACCCTGCAATTTTTCTAAAGTCTTCCTCTTCCAAAAGGCTAAAACGTTTCTCTTTTAATATAGAGGCCAGTTCTCGAATTGTATATTCGTATTCCCTCCTTGCAATCGCATCTATTGAAGCACCCTTTAATAGAGTTTCTTCTGGAAGGGCCGATACATGGGTTCCTACCATGACAATAAAGGATTGTGAAAGTATTTCTTTGAGTTTCTTTCCAACACGGATGTCATTTTCAATGCTCGGGGTACTCGTATCCATAACTATCAGCTCTGGCTGGAGTTGATCTCCCAGTCTGAGTACCTCTTGGATATCCAGTCCCCTGGCAGGGGCATCTGTAAAGGTTACCTCATATCCTGCCTCTTCTAAAACGCCAACACAGTAGGCCAACCAGATAGGGAAATATAGGGTGCCGCTCTTGGTCACGGCAGGACTGCGTTGGGGTCTTGAATATCTTTTCAAAAAGGGGGGATTGAGTACCCAGATCTTCATTCAGCAATCCTTAAAAAATGGTATTATTTTAGCCTTATGAAACAGAAAGCACTAGCCAAGCTTCAACGGCAATCAAATTTTAAACCGTGCAGAACTCGCATCTAAGTGAGCATAAAGAAAGAACAGCATCCAGCTATTAAATTCAGCCGATAAGCTTTGGAACTATTAACATCCTAGAACAACAAGGCTTTCCCCCTGTTCTTTCTTAAAGCTCACTAAGATGTTCAAACAGTTGCACGGGTTAAAATTTGACCACCGTTGAAGCAACTAATACCAAGTTGCAATCAAATCATTACGAGTAGCGAAGCGATGAGGCAATCTATCTTATTGAGATTGCTTCACATTTGATCACAATGACCTCTATAATTAGTAGCCGTTTGAATGCAACTTAGTATAA
>JAUXFK010000210.1 GCA_030623035.1 Deltaproteobacteria bacterium
CAGAGATATCTTTATAATCATTATAAGAAATGAGTCGCGTAACGAGACGTATGCATGCCCCTTTTTTAAAAATGGTTTTTCATTTCACACAATATAGTTAGGGTGGAGTCAAAGTCAAGTGAAATCACCAAATGGAGCATAGAAGTTTTGTGTATTGAAAGAAGAGTATATGTTTCGCCAAATATCATCATGCTTTACAGGAAAGAGAAAAGGGAGGATGAATTAGATGATCAGAAAATGAGATTCAAGCAAGCATATAAGCTTCAGCTTGCAATTTTGAGATATGGTATGATAATGTTTTTAAAGCTGGAGTTTCACCCAAAAACATGCTCGTAGAAAATGGAGAATTCTTTATGACTGAAAAAAACGAAAGGTCTTTGAGCCCCTATCGGGTTTTGGACCTCACGGATGAAAAAGGATTTCTCTGCGGAAGAATCTTTTCAGAACAGGGCGCTGATGTAATCAAGATCGAGCCACCAAACGGAGACCCTGCTCGAAAGAAAGGCCCCTTCTATAACAACGAGCCAGACCCGGAAAAGAGCCTCTTTTGGTTCGCTTATAATGCAGGCAAAAAGGGTATCACCCTAGATATAAATTCTCATGAGGGGCAAGATATTTTTAGACGTCTGGTTAAAACTGCGGACTTTCTTTTGGAGTCTTTTACACCAGGATTTATGGAGACGCTGGGTCTTGGTTATAAAGAGTTGGAGAAGATAAATCAACGTCTCATTATGACCTCTATCACTCCATTTGGGCAGACCGGACCGTATGCCCATTGGAAGGGGCCGGACATTGTACCATGGGCTCTGGGCGGCTATATGTGGATGAGCGGGGAACCGGGAAAGGCACCACTTCGCATCAGTCATCCACCCCAGGTATATCTTCATGCGAGTGCCATGGCAACTGTAGGATCATTGATGGCGCTTCAATACAGAAATAGGACTGGAAAGGGGCAGTATATTGATTTATCTGCGCAGCAATGTCCGATCTGGATGTTGACGCATACCTATTCCTACTGGGATATGCAGAAGGTCAATCTCAATAGACAGGGCGGATGGCGTCAGTTTGGTCATGTCCGCATAAAGACCCTTTGGCAATGTAAAGATGGCCATATTACATTCATGTTCTCAGGAGGGAGCATTGGTGCAAAAGGCCAAAGACGACTGGTGAAACTCATGGAGCAGGAGTGTATGGCGCCGGATTGGCTAAGGGATCTCGATTGGGAAAACTTTGATGCCTTGAGTGCATCTGAAGAGATGTTAAGCCCCATAATCGAAAGCTTCGAGAATTTCTTTAAGACCAAGACAAAGGCGGAACTGCTAAAAGAAGCCGTACATGGCGGTATTATGCTTGCCCCGGTAAATACGATAAGGGATGTTATGCAGGATCCTCATTTAAGGGCCAGGGATTTTTGGATTGAGGTAGAACATGAGAAACTGAACACAAGGATCACTTATCCTGGTGCGCCATGCAAAATGTCTGAGACTCCATGGACCATAAAGGGGCACGCCCCTTATATAGGAGAACATAACGAGGAAATATATGCAAAAGAGCTTGGTCTATCCAAAAATGAAATAAAAATGCTCAAAAAAACGGGGGTTATCTAAATATGGAAGAGAATCGTCCTTTGGATGGATTGAATGTCCTGGATTTCACTTCAACTGTACTTGGCCCTACAGTTACCCGTTATCTTGGGGATCATGGGGCAACTGTCATCAGGGTGGAGTCAATGGTTCACCCGGAGACCCTACGTTTGGCAACACCCTTTGTCGACGGTGTTCCCGATATCAATAAAAGTGGCTACTTCGCTGTTTACAATGCGAGCAAGCTTTCTATAACACTCAATATGCAAAAAACCAAGGCCAGAGCAATTGCCGGAAAGCTAGTAAAATGGGCTGATATTATCATTGAATCTTTTGTGCCTGGGGTCATGGACAAATGGGGGCTGAGTTACAAAGACGTAAGGAAGATCAAACCGAATATTATTATGGCTTCCACATGTCTTCAGGGACAAAGCGGCCCATACTCATCCCACCGCGGATATGGTCAGATGGTATCTGCAATGGCCGGTTGGTTTGAACTTACCGGTTGGCCGGATGGAGAGCCTGTAGGACCATATTCAGCCTATACGGACTGGATTGATTGGAATTATCTTCTTATTTCTATACTGGCTGCTTTGGATTACAGAAGCCGCACTGGTAAAGGGCAGTATATAGATCAGTCACAATATGAAAGTGGTTTAAATTTCCTGGTTCCGGCGCTACTCGATTATGATGTGAATAAAAGGGTTGCTACTCGAATAGGAAATAAAGACCCATACGCTGTCCCGCATGGTGCCTATCGTTGCCTCGGTGAGGACAGGTGGTGCGTTATCGCAGTTAGTAATAATGATGAATGGGTTTCTTTTTGCAAGGTCATCGGAGATCCGAAATGGAGTAAAGATCAAAGGTTTGCCACAATAAAAGCCAGGAAAGAAAACGAGGATGAGCTGAACCGCCTTGTGGAAGAATGGACGGTCAAACGTGATGCGAAAGTAATCATGAAAGAGATGCAGGAAGTGGGTGTTGCTGCTGCTGTAGTGCAAAACGCAGAGGATCTTTTCAAAGATCCACAGTTAAAGCACAGGAACCACTTTGTCGTTTTAGATCACAGAGAAATGGGTCCCCATAAAATAGGCACTGCTGTTTTTAAACTTTCAAAGTGCACGAATACGCCCAGATTTGCAGCCCCAGGATTAGGAGAGCATAACGAATACGTACTCAAGGAGATTCTAGGGATGTCTGATGACGATATTGCTGATCTTGTAGTGGAAGGAGTCTTGGAGTAACCAGACTGTCTCTGTTATGGGGGGAAAAGTGGACACAAGGTAGATCGCCCCTTTTATACCGGGGCAATCTATTCCAAGCGTTTTATTTACATAGGGATATTACCGTGTTTCTTATAGGGACGGGTTTCACTCTTTGTGGATAATGCTTCCAGGGCCTTGATCAATTTCGGTCGTGACTCACTTGGAGTGATCACCGCATCAATATAACCTCTAGAAGCAGCAATATATGGGTTAGCAAAGAGATTGCGGTACTCTTCGACCTTCTCTTCTAACTTAGCCTTTGGATCTTCTGCTTCTTTAATCTCTTTCCTGTGGATAATGTTTGCAGCGCCTTCAGCTCCCATTACTGCTATTTCTGCAGTTGGCCATGCAAATACGCAATCCGCTCCCAGGTGTCTACTGCACATGGCAATATATGCTCCACCATAAGCTTTTCGCGTAATGAGTGTAAGTTTGGGGACAGTGGCTTCTGAATAGCACCAGAGAAGTTTAGCCCCATGTCTTATAATCCCGCTCCATTCTTGTGAAGTCCCGGGCAGATATCCTGGCACATCTACGATGGTTAAAAGGGGTATGTTGAACGCATCACAGAAACGAATAAACCGGGTTGCCTTATCTGAAGCGTTGACATCGAGACAACCTGCCATAAATCTGGGCTGATTTGCAATAATTCCGATTACCCTTCCGTTTAGTCGTGCGAAACAAGTAATCATATTTTTTGCATAGTGTCGATGGGGTTCAAAGAACTTTCCATCATCTACTATGGCTGTGATTACGTCTTTTATATCATATACCTGTTTGGTACTTTCCGGGATTAACGTATCGAGCTTCGGCTCAATACGATTGAGATCGTCATTGGGTTCTATATATGGGGGGTCTTCTATGTTGTTTAAAGGGAGGTAACCCAGGAGTTCCTTTATCATTTCTATTGCTTCAGTATCATTTTCACAGGCAAAGTGGGCGACACCGCTCTTTGAATTCTGGGCCATTGCTCCACCTAAGTCTTCAGATGTAACTTCTTCACCTACGACTGTTTTTATAACATCAGGCCCGGTAATAAACATATAGCTGTTCTTTTTTGTCATAAATATCCAGTCCGTCATAGCAGGGGAATAGACTGCGCCTCCGGCTGTGGGCCCCATTATCGCTGATATTTGCGGGATAACCCCAGATGCACAGGAATTACGAAAGAAGATTTCCCCATAACCGCCTAAAGCATCCACCCCTTCTTGAATGCGAGCGCCACCTGAATCATTGAATCCAACGATTGGCGCGCCTGCTTTCATTGCCATATCCATTATTTTGACTATCTTTTTCCCGTGGTATTCACCGAGCGTCCCTCCGGTTGAAGTAAAATCTTGGGAAAAAGCAAAAACCTTCCTGCCATTTACCGTTCCGTATCCAGTTACAACACCTTCAGCGGATATAACTTTATTTGCCATACCGAATTCTGTGCAGCGATGTCTGACAAACATATCTACTTCCTCAAAGCTTTCCGAATCAAAGAGTATATCCAGCCTTTCCCTTGCAGTAAGCTTTCCAGATTTATGCTGCTTTTCAACCCTTTTTTCACCGCCCATTTCCTTTTCTTTGGCTATTTTTTCTTTTAGTTCTTTCAGCCTTTCTTCTACATAACTCATAAAACATCTCCTGTATCATGTTCATCAATACCTAATTAATAAAGAATTGCTGTTATCAAAGAATCCTTATCGCCTTTATATCGGATAAAAATGATTTATTTTAATTATGAATCACTGTTCATTTTTTGAAAAGTTAACATAATCGTATTTTAGTGTCAAGAACTTTTGCTTTTTAACGGGCTGTTGCTCAAAAAAACCTTTTAGCAGTCATCAAAAGGTTTTTTGCTGAGTTTCGCCGCTCGAAGGCCCTGCGAAGAGTTGTAGTGTAAAAAAGTTTTGGACAAAACGAATTGGGATTTGAGCAATAGCCCGTTAATGATTGATTTGAAGTGTTGATAATAAAATATAAGACTCGATTGAAATGGAGATTGAATTTCTTGTAACTGTTTAGCCGAATAATTATTTGGATGGTCTTTAACAAAACAACTCAAATAGTGAGGAGAAAACAATTCAAATCATAAAATCTAGTTAGTGTCCATCCATAAACGCTAATTGGGCCAAGCGAAGGATGTTTGGCGTTATGAATGCCAAGAACAAAAAGGCTCGTAAAAAGCAATATTTGGATCTCCTCAAAGTTACTCGAAAGACAATTGGTTACGCAGAAAAGGCAG
>JAUXFK010000123.1 GCA_030623035.1 Deltaproteobacteria bacterium
AGGAATACAGCCTTCTAAAGCTTCGCTATAATAAAGTAATCATTATGACAGATGCTGATGTTGATGGATCACACATAAGAACCCTTCTCTTAACCTTTTTTTATCGACAGATGCCGGACCTCGTGGAAGAAGGGCACCTGTATGTTGCAAAGCCCCCTCTTTATAGAATGAAAGACGGAAAAAAAGAAACATATTTCCATAATGAAGATAGTTACAATTCTTATCTGATAGATAGAATTTCGGAAAAGGAAACAATCTGGGTAAACGGACAAACAAAGATCACAGGGAAAAGGCTCCGGCTGTTACTCCATGCACTGATTGATTATCTCGATAGAATGAACAGGTTGGTAAAAAAGGGGTACAGTAGTAGATTTTTAGACCTCATATGTCAAAAAGAGATTAACAAAAACCACATAAAAGACGAAAATCTTACTATTTCTCTATCGAAAGAATTAGAGAAGGAGACTTTTGTTACCGAGGAAATAATTTTTGATGAAGAACATAATCGTTATGAGTTGCTATTAAAGGATCCAAAAAATAATGGATTTCATTTTAAAGTTAATTGGGAACTTTTAACCTCACCAGAATTTCAGAAGTTACTAAACCTCAATAGAGAGCTCAAAGAGCTGAATAGTCCATCCTTTTTGGTTGGTGATGAAAAGGACCAAACAAAGATAGAGACAAAGGAAAAGCTTGTTGAATATTTGGTGGATAAAGCAAAGAAGGGCACCGTGGTCCAGAGATATAAGGGATTAGGGGAGATGAATCCAGAACAGTTATGGCAGACAACGATGAATCCGGACAAAAGAGGTTTGGTAAAGGTAATAATAGAAGATGCCATAGCTGCTGATGAGATCTTTACCTTGCTTATGGGTGATAAGGTTGAACCCAGAAGAGAGTTTATTCAAAATAATGCATTAGAGGTGACAGAATTAGACATTTAGAAAATTAAGAAAAGCGCATAAAGCCCGCCCTGCTGGCGCGACGCGATTGTAATAAGCTAATACTGCTTTAATAATTCTAAGCGGGAGCTAGTAAGCTTACCCCTCGCATGCCAGGTCTGGGCCATGGTTATACGTGCCTAAAGTGCCTAACATTAGGAATCTTACCTGTTGTAACTTTAGGCACTTTTCATTTTAGTTCACTTTTTATACGCTTACATTAAGGAGATGCGATGAATCCTTTACAGGTAATAGATTCAAACACTGTTACCATAGAAGAAGAGATGAAAAAGTCTTATCTGGAATATGCCATGAGTGTAATTGTTGGCAGGGCATTACCAGACATACGAGACGGACTAAAACCGGTTCACAGGAGAGTCCTTTTCGCCATGGAGCAGCTGAAAAATTATCATAACAGACCGTTTAAAAAATCTGCCAGGGTAGTGGGCGATGTTATTGGAAAGTATCATCCTCATGGCGATGCAGCCGTTTATGATACCATTGTGAGGATGGCCCAACCCTTTGCTATGAGGTATCCATTGATTGATGGCCAAGGAAATTTTGGTTCAGTTGATGGTGATCCAGCGGCAGCAATGAGGTACACAGAAATAAGAATGCAGGATATAGCCGAACAGTTTCTGTTAGATGTGGAAAAAGAGACAGTCGACTTTACAGCAAATTATGATGGTTCCTTGTTAGAACCAGTGATATTACCCACCAACATACCGAACTTGCTCATTAGCGGATCGTCTGGCATAGCAGTGGGTATGGCTACCAATATACCACCGCATAATCTCAATGAGGTGACGGATGCCATTATCCACACTATAGATAACCCAGAGATAACCTTGAGAGAACTTATGATCGATGTGCCGGGTCCAGATTTTCCAACATATGGATATATTCATGGAAAAAAAGGGATTCAAGAAGCCTATTCCACTGGAAGAGGAATCATAAAGATTCGGGCGCGGACATTTGTAGAGAAAATAGGGGAGAACAAAGAGCGGATAGTTATAACCGAAATACCCTACCAGGTTAACAAGGTAAATTTACTTAAGCGCATAGGAGAGTTGGTTAAAAATAAAAAAATTGAGGGAATAAGCGATATACGGGATGAGTCAGACCGTGACGGGCTAAGAGTGGCAATTGATATTAAAAGGGATGCTAATGCGGCGATAATTCTCAATCGCCTTTATAAGTTTACACAAATGGAGGTGTCCTTCGGGATTATTATGCTGGCCATTGTGGATGGAAGGCCGGAGATATTAAGCCTTAAGCAGACAATACAACACTTTATACATTACAGAAAAGAAATAGTCACACGCCGGACATCCTTTGAATTAAAAAAGGCTGAGGAGAAGGCCCACATTTTAGAAGGTCTGAAGATTGCATTAGATCACCTTGATAGGGTTGTCGAACTGATTCGAGCTTCTTCTTCCCCATCGGAGGCCAAGGCAAGACTTAAAGAGAATTTTCAACTTTCAGATATACAAGCTCGGGCTATTCTGGATATGAGGCTACAGAGATTGACCGGTCTCGAAAGAGACAAGATAACCGATGAGTACAATAGCACTATCAAAGATGTTGAGAGATTTAAGGCTGTCTTAAGTAATGATGCGCTTGTGTTAGATATCATCAAAAAGGAGACGATGGATATTAAGAAAAGGTATGGCGACGAACGGCGAACTGAGATTATCAGGGATGTTCAGGACATAGATATCGAGGACTTGATCGTAGATGAGGATATGGTTATCACAGTAAGTCATGCGGGTTATATAAAAAGAAGCCCAATCAGTCTGTATCGGGCACAACGAAGGGGCGGGAAGGGTGTGTCTGGAACAAAGACAAGAGAAGAGGATTTTGTGGTATCTATGTTTGTTGCCTCAACACATGATTATCTTCTTTTCTTTATGAATACCGGCCGTCTTTACTGGAGAAAGGTACACGAGATACCTGAAGCAGGAAGAATCGCCAAAGGGACAGCTATCGTAAATTTGTTAAATCTTCAGCCAGGGGAGCATATAGCCACTATCCTGTCAATAAAGAGTTTTGAGGAGGGAAAGTATGTTGTTATGGCGACCAAGAATGGTCTGGTGAAAAAGACAAAGCTTTCTGCCTATAGTAGGCCTCGGTTAACAGGCATTACTGCTTTAAAGACAAACGAGGGAGATGAGTTAATAGGAGTAAGGGTAACCAACGGAGAGCAGGACATTTTTTTAAGTACAAAAAGAGGGAAGGCGATACGATTCAACGAAAAAGGCCTGAGGGCGATGGGACGCGTGGCTGCAGGAAACACAGGAATTCGTCTTGCAGATAAAGATCAGGTGGTGAACATAGAGATCTTAAACGAGGGAGCAGCCATACTCACCATTACAGAAAATGGCTACGGAAAGAGGACAGACACAAAAGAGTACAGGGCACAACAAAGAGGTGGCAAAGGTGTCTTTTCAATAAAGGCATCAGAGAGAAATGGCCCTGTGGTGAGCGCTAACCAGGTAACAGAAAATGACGAATTAATGATTCTATCAGGAAATGGGAAGATCATTAGAATAAAAATATCTGATATCTCTGTTATAGGGCGTCATACGCAAGGGGTAAAGCTGATAAATCTCAAAACGTCTGAAAAGGTTGTAGCTGTAGCCAGACTAATAGAAGCATAGCTATTCAGTTCCAACGCTTTCCCGGGTTCAGAGTGCTTTCTTTCAGGGGGAGGCAGCGCGAACATTTGAAACCTGTAAATAGTTAGATGGGAAGGGAAGGGTGGTAAAAATGGTTAAAGTCGGTGTCGTGGGCGGAGGTAGTTGGGGTACCACCATAGCAAATCATTTGGCCCTTAAAGGCATTAATGTGGATCTATGGGTCAGGGAAGAGGATGTATATAGCCAAATTAAGGAAAAAAGAATAAATGAGACATTTTTGCCAGGGATAACGCTTTCAAAGGCAATAAGGCCTGTTCAATCATTTAAAGAGGTAGGCAGGGAAAAAGATTTTTTATTTGTCGTGGTCCCTTCTCATTTTTTCAGAACTATCCTCACTGAGTTATCTCCTTTTTTTTCTTCTGCGACACCCCTGATAGTGGGGACAAAGGGCATAGAGAACGAAACCCTTATGACTATGTCTCAGGTAGTTGCATCTGTATTGCCTGAAGGGTGGGGTGATAGGTTTGCATGCCTTTCTGGTCCAAGCTTTGCTCGAGAGGTCTGTTATAAACACCCAACAGCCGTAACCCTTGCATCCAGAAACAAAGGACTCTCTATTTATTTACAAGGGCTATTTTCTACTGACTATTTCAGGGTTTATACAGCACAAGATGTGATAGGCGTAGAACTTGGTGGGGCACTCAAGAATGTAATAGCGATCGCTGCAGGCATATCAGATGGCCTCGGCTTTGGCTTTAATGCAAGAGCAGCGTTATTAACGAGAGGCTTGGTTGAAATAACAAGGCTCGGCGTTTCTATGGGTGCACAACCATCAACCTTTGCAGGACTGGCAGGCATAGGTGATCTTATCTTAACCTGTACAGGGGATTTGAGCAGAAACAGAACGGTTGGATTAAAGATCGCTGAAGGTATTTCTGTTGAGGAGCTTGTTTCTGGCATGAAGATGGTTGCAGAGGGAATAAAGACATCACTGTCTGCCTATAACTTAGCAAAAAAGATGAGCGTAGATATGCCGATCATAACAGAAGTTTACAATGTTATTTACAAAGGAAAGGAGCCGAGGAAGGCGGTTAAGGATTTAATGACAAGAGAACTCAAGGTAGAGGCTGAACAGTAAGAAGCAGATCGCAAGAAGAACCAAGAACAGTGATAAGTGACTGAAAATGGGTAATGTATAACTTTTTACTTTAGCTTAATTTAGGCGCTTAAAAAAGATAGATCTGGTGACTGTCCGGATTTTTGCCAAAGAAGGTAACATCATCGATTTTGTCTACCTTTGGTCCGCGGGAGAGGGCATAAAGCGTCCGCTCTATTCCTATGCCTCCGCCATAAGTATCTGGAAAGGTTGACCTTCCCGTAGCATCTTTTATGCTCGCTGCTAACAGGAATGGCCCATATCCATCGAGCTGATCGATGTTTTCAATATTTCCTTCAACTATAATAGGTTTTACAGGGATAATTTTATTATCCAGGAGCCTTTCAACGATTGTCTCAAAAAGCCATTCCCTTATGCCACCGGAAAGCAGCTCCCGTGCTTCAGTCTGCTCACCGGTCTCCCTGATAATGCTTTTGGCACAGAGGTCATAGTTATATACCATATCGGAAGTTACCTCACCTGCTGTTACCTTTCCATCAGGTTTTATGTAAGGATATATAAGATCATAATTCTCTCTTGGTATGCCAGTAATCCAGAAAAACTGTGATGAGGTCTCTTTTCCTACCCCTACTTCATATTCTTTGAGGCTGTATTTCTTTCTTGACTGATCATAGACGAATGTGGGAAAAGGCTGCTTGGGAATGTCTATGGCAACCCCGAGCTCCTTGAGCTCTTCTCTGTTTTTTTCTGCTATCTTTGCCATGCTGTGAATAAGCATCCTTTCAAAGAGACCTTTGGCAATAGCCATATCCTCTTTAAGAATCTCTTTTACTTCAGCTGGCTTGGAGAGATAGGTCTCAAAATCAATACCCCGATTTCTCCTCACTTCTATATCCATCTGGCTGAAGTCAATGATGTACTTTCCCCTCTGAATCCTATCAGGGCTCTCTACCTCGAGTCTGATGTTGGGGGAATCAACAAACACACCCTTTATTTTGGGGTGGTAGCAGGCCAGAAGCTTGGAATAGATCATGCTGTGGGTCATAACATAATGAAGGCCTTTGTAAGATATAGATGGAACATGCTCCACATCATGGGCCAGCGGGTCCGTCAGGGGACTCAATTGCACCCTTTCAAGATTACAAAGCCCCTCATCAGCCAGGAATTGGTGCATGGCTGTCACGAACGTGGCTCGTATGGATACTGCAGCAAGGAGGGTATCCCCCACCCACCTTTGATAGTAATATTTTTCCAGATATTCCTTAAGGCTCGAACCACCTTCTTTTAGCGCTGCCTGAAAACCAAACAGGGCATCACCAATTCCTGTTGTTATATCATCTTTCATGTTGTCTCTCGCTTAAAGAATAGGAAGATATTTTTCAATCTCGTACTGGCTTACGTGCGTCCTGTATCTGTCCCATTCGATCTTTTTGTTGGCCACAAATTTATTAAAGATGTGATCACCCAGAGTTTCCCTTGCGAGCTCACTCTTCTCTATCTCTTGGAGCGCCTCAAAGAGGTTTCCCGGCAAGGACGTAATGCCGGCTCGATCACGTGCCTCTTCATCCATTTCATAAATATCTTCCTCTATGGGATCAGGGAGGGGGTAGTTTCCCTCGATTCCCTTTAGTCCCGCAGCGAGCATAATTGAGAACGCTAGATAGGGATTACAGGCTGGATCAGGAGACCTGAACTCGATCCTTGTGGCTTGTTCCTTGCCTGGTTTGTACATTGGTACCCTAATCATCGTGGAGCGGTTCCGTCTGGCCCATGAAATATAGACAGGTGCCTCATACCCAGGGACCAATCTTTTAAAGGAGTTTACCCACTGGTTGGTTATTGCTACAATTTCTCTCGCATGCCTTAAAATACCAGCAACGTAAGACTTTGCTAATTGTGAAAGATTATACTGGTCTTTTGGGTCGTGAAAGGCGTTTACATTATCTTTAAATAGAGATTGATGTACATGCATACCGCTTCCGTTTTCCCCAAAGATGGGCTTCGGCATAAAGGTGGCATAATAACCCATTTTCCTCGCAATCTCTTTTACCACTATCCTGTAAGTCATTGTTTTGTCGGCCATAGTCAATGCCTCGTCATACTTGAGATCAATCTCGTGCTGACTGGGGGCGACCTCGTGGTGGCTGTATTCCACCTGGATATCCATATCCTGGAGGGAAAAAATTATTTCTCTTCTCAGATCACTGCCCATGTCTAAGGGCCTATTGTCAAAATAGCCACCCTTATCGATAGGTTTGGGGTTATCCTGGCTCTCAAAACAGAAAAACTCCAACTCCGGCCCCATGTAGGCCTTATACCCTTTGGCAGCCAGTTTTTTTTGCATCTTCTTTAAGACGTATCGAGAATCCCCTTCATAGGGATTTCCATCGGGTTTGAGGATATCGCAAAACAGCCTGCCTACCGGTCTTTCATGGGGTCGCCAAGGGAGAAACTGAAAGGTGCTCGGATCAGGCATGGCAATCATATCACTCTCCTCAATCCTGGCAAATCCTTCGATAGAGGAGCCATCAAAGCCCATTCCCTCTTCTAATCCTTCTTCCAGCTCGGACGGGGTAACAGCAAAACTCTTTAATATCCCCAGAACATCTGTAAACCAGAATTGGACAAAGCTGATATTTTTCTCCTTAACCAATTTTAACACATCACTTTTTGTTTCACAAAGCATGCATTCCTCCACTGTATTTACAATCGTTTGTAATGTTTTAATGAGCGGTCCCTTTCGGATAAAAAGGATTGCTCGTCCTCATGCAAGAACTTTTTGTAGGATTAACATAATAGAGCCTGAGCGGTAAAGTTCTTTTATCTCATCGCCTTTCAAATCCTCCCCGTTTCCCTCCTATCCATCATTATATCTCGCTGATCAATTAATGTGGTGCTATCATAAAAGACGATTTCATCTACTCTCTCTTCATTAAAGCATTGTGCTGTGTGTACAGGGCCACCACTATCTGTATTCTCTCTATGCCTCATACGCTTGGTTGCTTACCCCTTGTTTTATAGATAGAGAGATTTTCTGCTGATTATCATCAAAAAAGGCGTCAAGCAAGTATACGGTAAGCATATTTAAAGAAATCTTGGATAACAACTTAAGACAGTACAGAGGATTGCCATGCGAACATAGAGTCCATAACGGTTTTGGCGAAAGTAAACTGCCCTGGGATCACTATCTGACTCATCAGGCAATTCATCGGCACGCGGAAGCGGATGCATAATCACAGCAGATCTCTTCATAGCGCGTAGCGTCTTTGCGCTCAATGCATAATTGTGTATTGTTTTTTTGTAATCTTCAAGGCGATCTGCAAAATATTCTTTCGAGAGTTGAGTGATGTGCACGACATCAACCTCTTTGACCAGATCTACTAATCCGTCTTTTGGGTTCGTAATCTCTGTAAACCGGACCTTATGTCGCCGAAGATATTCCTTTATGTCGTCCTTTACCTCTGTTAAATCAGGGGAGATAAAAGATATGGAAATTCCATGGAATTTGGCTAAGAAATAGCACAGAGAACGCACAGTGCGGCCACTCAGATCACCAACCATAGCGATGGAACAGCCGTCCACACCTCCTAAATGACGATCGATGGTATAGAGGTCAAGTAAGGCTTGGGTTGGATGCTGGGCTGGACCATCTCCGGCATTGATAATCGGGACACATGAAACTGAAGCTGCTCTTTTGGCAAACCCGCTTTCATAATGGCGCAGCACTATGACATCGGACATTTCGGATACTACCTGGATAGTGTCTTCGAATCGGCCTTTGAGCTCTGATGAAAAAATGTCGGCTGCTTCTG
>JAUXFK010000018.1 GCA_030623035.1 Deltaproteobacteria bacterium
TTATCCCCTGTTCTTTCTTAACGCTCACTAAGACGCTCAAACAACTACACGCATTAAAATTTGACCACCGCTCCTTGCTTGCTGATATCTCTTTTTTCCATAAAGCTAAACTCTTACGCCACTTCTTTGTTCATATTTCTTTCTAGTGTCCATGTCTTATCCAACCTATATCCCGAATCGTCATTTTCTCATCTGAGAAAACAGCATACCTACCTTTGCCGCTGTCCCACTGGCCTGAGAAACCGATTCCGGTATGTCTTTTGGCCCCTGACATGTTCCAGCCAAAAATATCCCTCTATTGGATGTCTCTAGCGGCCTTGAAATAGGATGGAGTTCTTTGATGAAACCATGTGAATCTGTCTTAAGATCAAGCATCTCTGCAATCCGAATCGTTTCACAGGAAGGCTCCAACGCCACTGCCAGAACTACCATATCAAACTCAACCTCACGATACCGTCCTGTCTTCGGATCCTCAAATACCAAAATAGGATTTCCATTTTCAGGATCCTCTCTTATCTCCCCGGGGAACCTCCGAATGAATTTCATACCTTCTTTTTCTGACCGCACATACAGCTCTTCGAATCCCTTCCCAAATGCACGTAGATCATTATAGAATACCCATACATCTGCGTCTTCCTCATGTTCCATAACCAATCTAGCTTCCTTTATACTTGCCATACAGCAGTAAGATGAACAGTACTCGTGGAAATGGATATCCCTGGAGCCAACACATTGTATGAAAGCCACCTTCTTTATATGCTTACCATCCGGCCTTAACAATTCTCCGTTGGTTGGCCCTGATGCACATATAATACGCTCAAACTCCATGTTGGTCATTACATTATTGACCCTGCCGTATCCGTAATGTCGTTTTTTTGTGGCATCAAATGTCTTAGTGCCGGTGGATACAACAATGGCTCCAACATTCAAAAACCTGGTCTTTGGTTCTTCACAGAGATTGATAGCATCCAGCTCACAGACCTTCTTACACTGCTCGCACTCAATACACTTTTCTTTATCTATCGTATATCTCAAAGGGATAGATTGGGCAAACATCACATAAATGCACTTTCTGGGTTTTAGATTTAAGTCCCATTCATTCGGCAATACCACGGGGCAGACCTCAACACAGGCACTACACCCATTACACTTGTCCATATCCACATATCTTGGTCTTATCTCAACCTCTACTTTAAAATCCCCCGGTTTGCCTGTTACACTTTTTATCTCAGCATTTGTTATCAACTCAATATTTGGATGTTTCGAAGCATCTACAAGCTTTGGCCCAAGGATACATATTGAGCAGTCCATAGTGGGAAATGTCTTGTCGAGTTGAGCCATAATACCCCCAATCGAAGGGGAACTCTCCAAAATATAAACTCTATAGCCCTCCTCGGCTATATCCAACGCAGCCTGGACTCCTGCCACACCCCCACCCACAACAAGCACTTCTTCTGCAATGATTCTATCTTCGGTTACTTGTTCTGTTGTCTCTTTCAATTTTTCTCTTATCAAATCTACAAGAGCAGCTTCATGATTCACCTGCCCTGTATCAATATAATCTATACTCAATTCCTTAAGGGAAAACGCCTTTCGAAAGATATCCATGTGAAGATCCCTCGAACATGCGACAATAATGATTCGATCAAGACCGTCATTCTCGATACAATCATTTAGAAATCTCAATCCCCTTTGGGAACAGAGGTATCTAAAAGAACGCACAACAGTATCAGGAAATTCCATTTTTACTGCAGTTTCTTTAATATCAATAGATGAAGCAACAGATGGACATATACAAAGAAATATGCCGGTTTTATTCATTACTCAACCCTTTAAATCCCTTAGCTGCTTTGCCATCTCTTCAGTAACCCTCTGAAAAACGACTCCTTCAGCAGCGGATATCCATTCAAGTCTAAGCCTTCTTGAGTCTATACCTTTTTTGGGCAAAGTCTTCTTTAAAGAATTTACCCGTTCTTCACATCTATAATTCCCGGATACATAATGGCAGTCTCCAGGAGGATGGCATCCGGAAACGAGAACCATGCCGGCGCCTTTCTCAAAGGCATGGAGTATAATCTCCTTACTCAACCTACCGGAACACATTGTGCGAATTATCCTGATATTGGAAGGGTATTGAAACCTCGATACACCGGCGAAATCAGCACCAGCATATGAACACCAGTTACAGCAAAACGCGATTATCTTTTCCCCGGCATTCTCTTCAAGGGCAGCATCTATCTGTGCATGTATCTGCTCTGTAGTAAAGCTAAATGCATCTATTGCCCCCGTAGGGCATGCCCCTGCACATACACCACAGCCCTTGCACGCTGCCTCAACAACCCTTGCCTTCTTCTCTCCATCGATCTCCTCTTCTACTATCGCTTGAAAGGGGCATTGTTTTATACATATCCCACACCCCACACACTGATCTGTATCCACCCTCGCTATGATTCCATCGAGGCTCAATTTCTCTTTGGAAAATAGACCGCAAACCTTTGCTGCTGCTCCACTGGCCTGTGCCAAAGATTCGGCAATATCCTTTGGCCCCAGACAGGCACCCGCCAAGTAAACCCCGTCAATAACCGTATCGATCGGCCGCAGTTTAGGATGAGCCTCCATAAAGAAGCCCTCAGGACCTGTTGGCGCCTTTACGATCTCCTTTATCTGATCCGTATCTTTACAAGGCTCAAGCCCCACAGCCAGTACGACCATATCTACAACCTTGTCATACGGTCTCATTATATTATCGCTGAATGCCTTTATCAAGATATTATCCTCTTTTGTCTCTGAAACTTCTGTAATCTCCCCTCTAACGAAGAGTACCCCGGACTCCCTCACATTCCTGTACATCTCTTCAGAGTCTTTCCTGGGAGTCCTTATATCCCTGTAATAGACCGTGATATCAGTTTCAGGATAAAGCGATTTCAACATCTTTGTCTGTTTCATCGTTGTCATGCAGCAGATCTTGGAACAGTATGTGTTGCCCCCTTCTTCTTGTTCTCGAGAGCCCACACATTGTATAAATGCAATCTTTGCGGGTTCTCTCTCATCAGACGGTCTGATAAACCTGCCTCCTGTTGGCCCATTCGGATCAAGAAGCCTCTCAAGTGCAAGAGATGTGATCACGTTTTTGAATTGACTGTAGCCATACTTTGCCTTATTTTGGGGGTCAAATGATTCAAACCCGGTTGCAACGATGATACTTCCAATATCCAGCTCAAACTCATCTTCTCCTTCTTCCAGATCTATGGCATCTACTGGACAGG
This sequence comes from Deltaproteobacteria bacterium, assembly GCA_030623035.1. GTDB lineage: Bacteria > Desulfobacterota > UBA8473 > UBA8473 > UBA8473 > JAUXFK01. The sequence goes on from JAUXFK010000018.1 coordinate 3,267, forward strand.
CATCAACACATGCTCCACAGCGTGTACAGTGGTCAATATCTATTGTATAAAAAGAGGGGGCAGCCTGTTCAAAGGGTAAATATATCGCCTTTCTTGATCCAATTCCAGCATTGAATTCATCTGGAACCTCAACAGGACATACCTTGCTACACTCACCGCAAAGGTTGCACTCTTCATTTACGTATCGAGGGCGTTTTATGATCTTCACCTTGAAGTTGCCGATATATCCATCTATGGAATTCACATCCGAATTTGTAAACACCTCGATTTTCGGATGGATTATTGCTTCCGTCATCCTGGGTATCACCAGGCATTGAGGAGACCAGGGATCAGAAGAAGCAATCGCTAATTGAGTAACCTTACCCCCTAAAGTCGGTGCCTTTTCAACGAGATATACGAGATGGCCTGAGTTGGCAATATCCGCAGCTGCCTGAAGCCCGGCAATCCCACCACCAATAATTAAAGCATTCTTCGTGGTAGGAACCTCTCTATCTATAAGCGGTTTAAGAAGCCTCGCCTTTGCTACCCCCATCTTAACCAGATCCATAGATTTTCTGGTAGCTGCATCCGGCTCGCGCATATGAACCCATGAGCAATGTTCCCTGATATTCACCATCTCCATAAGGTAGGGGTTAAGACCCGCTTCTGCTACGGTTCGTCTGAAGGTTGGCTCATGGAGCTTGGGAGAGCAAGAAGCCACTACAACCCTGTTTATACTGCATTTCTCTATATCATCCCTGATCTGTGCCTGACCGGTTTCAGCGCAACAGTATGTGTTTTCCCTGGCCACAACAACATTATCCAGAGAAGATGCAAAATCAACCACAGCAAAGGGATCAACCACAGCTGCGATGTTCTTACCGCAATGGCATACATATACCCCTATCCTTATCTCTTCACTCATGGAATCACCTTAACTTATTCAACCCTGAAAAACTCCCTTTTCCGCTCTTTGGTACAGGTTTTTTCAGGAAGATCCTATTAACCTCTCCACAGCATTCGACCATGCAGCCGAAAATTCACCATCCTGAGCTTTAATTTCTGTTCTTTTCATTTTGATTGCTTCTTTATCACAAATATTGAAGCATGCCCCACAAAATGAGCAATACCTATCATTGACAATTACATCCCTTCCTTCTCTACGAATTGCCTCTGTTGGGCATTGTTCTATGCACTTGTTACAATCTTCAGGGCAAAGACTGCTCTCAATAGTTATCTCTCCACAGAACACGGGTGTTATGTTTATAGAGCCAAATTCACAGATATCGAAGCATCTATAACACGCAAGGCATCTCCTCTCATCCGGCCTGGCTGAATCCTCTTTCATCTCTATTATATCTCTCGGGCAACTTTCAATACACGAGAAACAGAACTTGGGACAGTCTTCGACAGTATTATCGATTATTTTGTCTTCTCTTTTGCACCATCGGTGTTCTCCTTCCGGATTCTTTGAACAGTGGCTCGGACACCGGCTGCTATCGATTATGATTTTCTTTTGTAAGGGAAGAATACCCTGGTGATCTAAAAGGATACTCTTGGGTATCTGGTTGTACGTCAGGGTTATGGCTGATACCGGACAAAAATGGGAACATATCTCGCATAGAACGCATTTCTCTTCATCAATGTCAATCCTCACCCCTTTTTCTTCCCGAATCACCAAAACCGCATCTTTGGGACAGACCGTTTTACAAATATCACATTTAATACAGTCGAGTTTATTTAGAACCAGCGAGACCTCATCAATATACAATCTCAACTTAATCTCTATCTTTTCATCCGTTTCGGTCTTTTTATTCAAAACAATCATACTCTCTCCATGATTTCTAGCTCAATAACAGGCAGGATATTAAAATTCCCCTTTTCAGGCTTAAAAAACCAGAAATATTGTAATTGTTTTGCCAAGTAAAGTTTCATCTGTTCGGATGCGTCGGAAAAACTCCTTTTTAATTGATAGGATTTTTGAAGTACCCGTCTTGCTCCTTCGTTTCTCAGGATAAACTCAGCGAAAGGTAGCATTTTCAAGTGTCTGAACTCGAAAGGCGAGTTCCTGAAAATGACTGAAGCGAGCCTTTGATTTATGCTTCACAGTTTCGCCGCTCGAAGGCCCTGCAAAGACTTTTACTTTTAAAAAACGTTTTGGACAGTACGAATTGGGATTCGGGCAACAGCCTGTCAACTATTAAATAATTAAATAAGGTCCATTGTCAATGGTATTATATTACATTTTTGGCTATAGATAAATTAATGGTTCTTCCGGTTTTTTACGTACTTTTCCCTATCTCTGTTTGAATCTCTCCTCTAGGTTTACCGTCCCGCCTGCGAGAAACTATTTTACACGAGTCACTCATTGGGTTCAAGACTTTTTCTATAGGCAGTAATGGCGGGAAGGAGGGCCTGTCAATCAGAAGTAGTAGGCCACTTCGAACTGGACATATGAATCATCGCGGAAGTCCGACAAGATCGCATCGTTATCCATGCTTTCGAAGAGGGAGACTGAGTCCTGTTCAGAAAATATCATTGCTTCGATACCGACTTTACAAGCTTCTCCAAGACGCATACTGCTCTCAATGGTAATAGTGCGGGATGAACTCTCTATATCTTGGATTACCAACAGTAACAGTTCACGACTCCGCATATCGTTGAGTGCCAGCCTGAAACCGAGGGCGATATCTTCTTCGTAGGGTGTTATGGCAAGGGACTGCCGGCTGTCATAGAGCCCTTCCACTATGATCCCCAGGTCTGCATAGGAACCGAAGATGCTGTAAAAGGTATATTCAAACCCGCCCGTGAGGGCGTGGTAGTCTTTTAACTCGCTCTCCAGGTTTGGCTGCCCTTCCCGGTAGATGGCCTCGAGCTTCCATAGCCAGTTGGAAAGGACATACTGGAGTTCGATGCCGGTCTGCTTTATCTTTGGATAGTAGGGTGCCAATCCTATGCCATCTGGGCTTACCATCATCACAAACCAGGGTTCGCGGCCGGTACCCTCGAAGTGAGAGATGCCCAGTTCCCAGTTCCTGAGGCTTTCCGTGTAACGCACTGCCCAGTCAAGATTGTACTTGCCCGCTCCGCTCTCATAGATCGTGTCGTCTTCGAGGATCGGTATACCGAACCGTAACCTCCCCCTGTCTCCCGGGAAGGTCCGTTCCCGAAAGAATGGTAGCAAGAAGAGATCTACGATCCCCCACTCGGAAGGTACGGAAAGGCTGACCATAGGTTGACCGAGTTTCTCCTCTCCGTCCAAGTCCTCTATCGCATCGGTCTGGTTGATGATATCCACAAGGTGCACAACTTCTGTAACACCCCAGTAAACCTTATATACCCCGGCCCCCAGCTCGAATCGATCTCTTACCCAAAGCAAATAGAGCTTTCGGACATCACCGTGTGTACGTTCATCGTCAGCGCTATCGTACCGAAAGAAGGGTGTGAAAGTAAGACTCAGGTCGTCGGAGAGATCATGATATCCCTCTACCTCCAAGGAAAAAGATGCAGTATTTTGCTCTTGGCCGTCGAATAACGGAGAGGAAGGGAAGTAACGAAATTGACTCGACAGGTTTCCCTTCAGTTCCAAGGCCCAGCTTATATGAACCGTAGGAACAAAGAGGCTCCCCACCGATAGCAACAGACCGAAAAGCACTGCAAACCGCATCTATCGTATCCTCTTGAGGCTGTTCTTTGTGAAGTCCTTCCCCTTCAGTCCTGTTTGGAAATTGTAATCAGAGACGTTGATCTGCGTACTCTTTCCTGTCTGATGATTGACCATTATGAAACGGTCGGGCCTCCAGTACTTGTCGAGGTAACGCTTGTATCCGCTGGTGGTCAACGTCTTCAAGAGAGTCTTCTTTCGATCGTAGAAGTCCACTTTATGGAGCCGGTACTCGTTTTGATCTATCCATGTTACCTGGCGACCGTATCCTGATTTCTTATCTGCGGGGATACGCTCAACTACGAACATCTCTGCTCCTTGGTATTCTTCCTTACCAAGCAACAGATAGGTGTAGTCTTCTATTTCCTGGGTCCCGAGATCTTCGAAAGAGAACTCGCTCCCCATGAAGGATCCGGCCTTGGAGGCACCTGTAATACGCTTTACACGCCCTAAGGCCGGCAAGTAGAGCCACTGATCATCATCCCGCTTGATGTGGCCATGCGTGAGAAGGGCAGTCCCTTTGATATCCATGGGTTTTTCAAAGACAATCATCATCCTGTCACCATCGTCATGCCCCTCAAGGATCATCATGCGCAGTGCACGAAGGCTCTCCTGACCATGCTTGTTACGCAGCACCATCTCTTGCCTTGAGATAACATCCCCGAACCCCTGATCTCGGCGGTCCATCTCTTCGAAGACCCTATGCCCTTCTTGTTGTGGTGTCTCGGCCAAAAGCGAAGAGGTCAAGAACATAATAAAAAGCAAAAGAAACGATGTCGTCTTCATAGTATTCCTCCTTTTTGAGACTTAATGAGGACCCGAAATACCCCCCTTTTTCTTTCCAAGTTAGCCGGTCCTCTTGTTTGTAGTATCCATCTTCGGCGACATAGACCTGCTCGGGCTTCCTTTTTCAATGAGAAGATGGGCTTGCCTTGAGAGCCCAGCTTTGCATCACTCCTTGCCGTCGAATAGGAAAAGCATTGGTGGAAGCAAGAAGAACGTCACGAAAAGGGCAAAAGACAAGGCAATCGCAGTCAACTGCCCTATCACAATGCTCGGTTGAAACGACGAAAGGGACATCACAGAGAACCCGCCGATCAAGATGACAGCGGTGATGGTAAGTGCCACACCAACGGTGCGGAACGCATAGGCCACTGCATCGGTGGTCTTCGAGTGTATCTCTCGTTTGGCTCGCAGATACTTGCTCAAGAAATGAACGGTATTATCCACGATGATCCCCAAAACGATCACCATAATGAAGGTGCCAGACATTCCCAACTCTCCAACGAGCAGACCCCAAAGCCCATAAGCCATAACGCTCGGGACAATATTCGGGATCAGACTGATTATGCCGAGTCGTATACTGCGCAGGGAAACCAATATGACTCCTGAGATGAGCAGAAGGGCGATAACCATTCCGTCAATCATACTCACCAGGTTGCGCTCTGAGATGTGGGAAAACATGATCGATGGGCCCACGGCCTCGTCTACCTGCAATTCTGGTGCATAGGCCTCAACCCAGGCCTTAGCTGCAGCATCCAGGGCGATTATGTCCTTGGACTTAATGTTGTCGAGGATTACGGAGAACCGCGTAGACGAACGGTCAACATCGATAAGATTGTTGAGATCCAGTCCATAGGGCAAAGATAACTCATAGAGAAGCATATACTGAGCGGCCAGCTTGCGTTCCTTTGGGATTCGGTAGAATTGCTCGTCCTCGGCATGGAGGGTTCGGTTGATCCGCTTCAGGATATCGCCGATAGTATCGACGTGAACCACATCGTCCTGGGTCGAGAACCACTCTGCAAAGGCATTCAACTGGTTAAGATAGCCGGGTTTGTAAATGCCATTCGCCTCTCCAGATGAAACAGAGTAGTGGAGGGCCATGACGCCTGTAAGGTTCTCACAGATGAAATCGTTGTCTGAACGGAACTGGACGCTTTTTTTGAAGTATTCCGTAAAGAGATCGTTGAACTCAATATTTCCTATGGAATATCCGAGGAAGAGGATCAATAAGCTAACACCGACCAAAAACCTATTACGATGCCGTCTCACTAACCTGTATAAACGATCCATCAACTGGGTCTCCTGGGCAGGTCGACTGTGCGTGTGTATGGGGAGAACAGCCATCAGGGCAGGAAGGAAGAAGACGGACAGGAAGTAGGCGACGGTAACACCGATTGCTACCATATTACCCATATCGCGAAACGGGGGAGATTCGCTGAAGTTGAGGCTCAAGAACCCGATTACCGTAGTTATGCTCGTGAGAAAGACGGGCTGCATGTTGATGCGGAGGGCCTCGGCTATGGCTTCGCGTTTGCCACTTCCTCCTTGCAACTCGTGGAAGAACGTTATTAAGATATGGATGCTGTCTGCCACCCCGAGGGTAAGAATGATTATGGGCACGATCACGGTGACCGTAGACTGTGGGATGCCGATAAAACCCGAGACTCCCGCGGTGACAATGACCGAAAGCCACACCACAGCAAGGGTTCCGAGCATCCCCCAAAAGGAGCGCAAGAAGATCAAAAGGGTAAGGGCTATGAGACCAAACATGATCGGCATCAGGGTCAAACTGTCGCGCACAGCTGCTTCCAAAAAGGCGATGTCCAGCATCGTCTGTCCTGACATATAGGCCGCCATGTGCGGGTGGTCTGCCTGCATATCGGTAACCATCTGACGGGCAAAGGCTACTGCTTCTGCCTCTTCAGGTCCAGAGTCCTCAGGGGGGTTCACGGTGATGTTGATGGCTGTTACATGGCCGTCCGGTGACACGAGGCGGTTTAGAAGCAACGGTTCATTGAAAGCGATTTCTCGAACACGTTCGATATCGGCGTGTGTGAGTTGATGTGCATCCTCGACGAGAGGGCTGACGATAAGATCATCACCTTCGGCGTACGTGTGATGAAAGTTGGTCAGGGAATCTACCCGAGAGGAGTAAGGTGTTTGCCATGCCTTTTCTGTCAGTTTTTCGACTATGGTTAGGGTCTCTCGAGTAAAGACTTCCCCGTCCCCCGGAGCCAGAGCGATCAGGATGCTATCCTGCTTGCCGTAGATATCCTGGAAAGCCTCGAACGCAGCGAACTGGGGGTTCTTGTCACTGAAGAATAAACGGTAGTCATTGACGAACCTGAGCCTTGGAATTCCGATTACAGATAACGCTACAACCAAAAAAGTAAGGGCTATGCTCCACCAGCGGAGTCTGAGGATACGCTCGCTGGACATATAGGCGGTCTTCATCTATCGTTCCATACTCTTCTTAAAACGCATCACAGAATGTACTTACTGGCCTCGTCAACAGGGGCAACAGTCCCCCAAGAATCTTTGTCAAAGATTATTTAAATCACCATAAGTAATAACCATTCGTACACGTATCAGCGGAAAACTTGCCCTATAGGGCTATGAACGAGATAGCTTCCATTCATAAATTGCTCTTTTCCACAATCTCTGGGTCAAACTGTGGATATTTGTACGACGTACTATCAGTACGCCTCCGTATAATCCCCTCATTCTTGTTGCGTTTGTGGGGAATCCCTCATTTCCGGATCGGAAACTACCTTGTGTTCGATTCCGTCTATAGATGGCTACGCGCTGGGAGGTTCGTTTTGAAGCGTTCTACCACCTCATCATAGATGTCTAAGTGCCCTGGAGAAACCCTTACTAGCAAGAGATCCGCACCCTATGCTCGATCGTCGGCTTCTCAACGAGAAGCCGTTTATACTAGCAATAATTTAAGGCTCTTGTCAAATAATATCTGCCAGCCTTCCATTATAAACCAAGAACAATTCATACAATTCTGTTTGAAATTAGCAAAGCTTGTGAAATTGGATCAGAGGCTCAAATCTACGTTTGACTTTTGTAAATGGATGTAATCTCTATATTGCATGTTCAGGCCATTGAGATTAGAATATCATGTAATGAACTGCTGGAGACGGAGAGAATTCCATTCAACATGTTGACTTTCTATGAATTTCTGATATCCTATTTTGACAATTATTCCTTAAATAACCTTACGAGATAATGGAAAAAACGCTGTTCTTTGGCTTGCATATAAACACATTTAATTTGTCTAACGTATATAAATAATAACGGAGGTTTTTTTAATGGAAAATCTATTACCTAGAGTTTATAAAGAAATATCGAATTATCTAGAGAAGCATAAGGCCGTCTCCGGTGAAGAGTTAATGTGGAAGATAGATCAGGAAGTCGATAAGTTGAATGATAATGAAAAGAAGGAGTTGGAAAAATTGCTTAAGGGGGATGTAAGCCGGATGATTTTTGACGGTATCACCGGCAAGATTCGCCTTTCTGTCTTCTCTCCGGACATGCATGTAAGTATCAACTATTTGGGAGATGTCTTTTACTGCCCACCAACACATAAATACATGCCAGAGGAACTAGGGAATGCATTTAAACGCTTAGCCCAAATGAGATTTGACGAAGTTTCGCAAAAAATAGAAGATACAATAAGAAATTTGATGACAGATTCCGGATGTGCAACATCGGATATCCAGACCCAGATAAAAGGTGTATTTAAGAGCATCCAGACAGTCAAAGATGACCAGAAACTGCAACTGTTAATCTTCCCGTCGATTGTATTCGTATCTGAGTGTTTGAAGGAATTAGAAGAGATACCTCATACGTATGTAGTTGCAATCCCATCAGAAAAGACACCCGCTCCGTTTGTAAACTTTATCAGAGAAAACATCGATACGATTCGAGGCAATAAGAAGATGATGGTTTGGGTGGTCAACTCAGATCAAATGACGGTGAGCCCGTTTCTTGGCAAACCAGCAGATAAAGATATCTGGAATAAATTTAAAGATCCTGAAAAATCCCTTATGGCGTCTCAGAATTGGATGAAAGGAATGATGAGATCCAGGGTATTAGACGAGGATTTCTAATTTGCCAAGTATCTCCCCCACTGCGATGACAGCCGGGGAATCATCCGGCAAATCGATCAATGGCTTTCCATTCAGATCGTATTCGGTTATATTCTCATCCTCTGGTACGATACCAGCAAGATCGATACCGTATTTTGAGGCACTTTCAAAGAATGTCTTTGCCTGCTCCTGTGTTGCCCTATTCAGGATAACACAGATTCTATCGAAATTTATCTCCAGACTCTCTGCCAATTCTTTTATCAATCTTGCCGTATTAATCCCCCTTTGCGTTGCATCTGTCACTATAATCATAGTGTTCACACTTCTTGTGGTTCTTCTGCTTAAATGCTCCAGACCCGCTTCACAATCGATTATTGTCACATCATAAAGGCTTGAAAACTTTTCGATTGAATGCCTAAGAATGTCATTGACCAGACAATAACATCCAGGCCCTTCGGGACGACCAATAGCTAAGATTGAGATTTTGGGTATCTCAGCCAGAATATCCCTTATCTGATATTCCAACATCAAATCTACAGGTAAATCAGGGGCTGGAGTTCTTCCAGGCCCCAGAACTAACTTTTCTCGTACGTCTCCTATCGTCTTTCTTATATTGACGCCCAATGCAGGGGGTAAGCTCGTTGCCGGGTCTGCATCAATAGCCAATATCTTCACGTCTTTCTTTTTCAGGTGCTTTATGATAATCGTAGATATGACTGTCTTCCCGGTGCCACCTTTTCCTGATATGGCGATAACAGGTCTGCTATCCGATTTTGAGAGGCTCTCTTTAGATGATGTCATCTTCTTCTCCTGCTGGTATATATTTGAATACTCTGATTTTTCAAACTACTATGCCCAAACAAAAAGGTCAAGGGAAAATCTCGGAAGTCCTACATATTAGATATTTTCGATTCTTGACATATTGTACTATTGTCTGTTATGAGTTTTATAAAAGAATTAAAATATAGGAGGTAAAACCCTTGAAAAAAGAGAAGATAGCGATTATCGGTTCAGGCCCTGGTGGTTATGTAGCAGCCATAAGAGCATCTCAACTCGGTGCTGACGTCACTGTTATAGAAGAGGAAGCTATTGGAGGGACATGTCTTAACCATGGATGTATCCCTACGAAATCCCTTCTTGCATCTGCCGAGCTATTCAACTCTCTCAAGGAAGCGGAAGAGTTTGGAGTTTGTGCTGGAGAAATCAAAGCGGATTTCGCAAAGATGATGGAACGAAAGAGCCGGGTTGTAGACAATCTTAGTGATGGTATCAAAATGATATTCAAAAAAAGGGGAATAAAACTTATTAATGGTAGAGGGGCCCTGATTTCACCCGGAAGGATCAGGGTGGTATCCTCTTTAGGTGTTGAAGAGGTAAATGCCTCGAAAATATTAATTACTACGGGTTCTAAACCAACAGCATTGCCATCTTTAGACTTTAAGCAACCGGGCATTTTGTCCAGTAAAGATACCCTTAGTTTAGAGAGGTTACCCAAGAGCATCCTCATTATTGGAGGCGGAGCAATTGGACTGGAATTTGCCTGTTTCTTTAACGCATTAGGGACAAGTGTCACTATTGTTGAAATGATGGATCAGCTATTGCCCAATGAGGATAAGAGGATATCAAGGCAAATGGCACAGATTCTTAAGAAAAGAGGGATTAAAATACTATTAAAGACCAGGGTTAAGGATATCGTCTCTCAAAGTAATGAAGGGGTCACCTGTCTTTTGGAAAACGGGGATGAGGTTAGCGCAGAGAAACTCATCTTATCTATTGGAAGAAAGCCCAATTCGCAAGGTATGGGGTTGGAGGATATAGGAGTTCATATCGACAAAAGGGGCAGCATATCGGTAAACAATAAAATGGAAACAAATGTAACGGGTATTTATGCTGCTGGAGATGTCACCGGAGGTATGCTCCTCGCCCATGTGGCTTCTGCTGAAGGTATTATAGCTGTTGAAAATGCGTTAGGGATTGCATCTCAAATAGACTACTCTACTATCCCCCGTTGTGTTTATACCTTCCCTGAGATCGCCAGTGTTGGACAAACAACTGATGAAGCGCTGATCTCAGGAAAAAAGATTAAAACTGGGCGGTTTCCATTTTCTGCATCCGGAAAGGCCTTGATCATGGATCAGACCGTCGGCTCAGTCCATCTGGTGGTAGAGGAAAGAACCGACAGAATCATTGGCGGCCAGATCATAGGTCCCCATGCAACAGAGCTGATACATGAGATAGCTTTGGCTATTAGATCGGGCATAACAGCAAAAGAATTAAGTGTTACGATTCATGCCCATCCTTCTCTTTCTGAAAGCATAATGGAAGCTGCCCACAGTGTATATAAAAAGGCCATCCATATTCTTTAACAGATTTTCTTATTCTTTCAACATCTGTCTTTGGTGGCGGCTAACCATTGGGTCATGAGCCTGAGATATATCCGTATCGATAATCTCCATCTCATTATAGCATTCGCATTTGCTGGCATCCGTATTAAAAGATACAGCGATGAACCCTTCACCCTGTGTTACAAAAACAGGGGGGTCACTTTCTATATTTGACCCTTCTTTTAAAACATTACACATGCCGCTAGTCGTACCTAATCCCGCCTGAAAAAAGTTTTTGCATTTACCACAAGCCTTGTCAGGTACAGTCTCCCTCTCCTCCACAGATCTTACTGCTTCACTAGCCCCCAACATAGCATCTCTAATGACATCCCACTCTCTGCCTCTCTTCCTTGGCATATCTACCCTCCTTAGATATTAAAATTATTATTATCTAACTTATTTCGAGACCTTTTATAATTCCAAATTTCTCTTATTTTTTCTTTTGGAGGCCTCGATACTCGAGGCCTCCAACCATATTTCTTATCCTAGCCCCTGGATCGTCCTTTGAATGATGTTGTCCTGCGTCTTTCGGCTGATATCCACAAAGTGAGCACTGTAACCAGCTACACGCACTATCACTTCCTGATACTTCTCAGGATCCTTCTGAGCTGCCTTCAAAGTGGCATCATCAATCATATTGAACTGAACGTGATTAAGTCCCAAATCCGCCCACGCCCTCATGTATGACTTCCAGAGTTGATAACCCTTCTCTCCTGAAAGCTGAGTCGGCGAAAGCCGCTGGTTCAACAAAAACGACTTGCCCTGTGTCACATGGTCTATCTTACCGCATGACTTCAATACTGCAGTAGGCCCCTTTTTGTCCAACCCTGGCCCAGGGGATAGACCCCCATCGTAAAGCGCATCTCCCAACCTCCTGCCGTTCGGCAGGGCATGTACCATGTTGGCAAAGTGAATATTCCCACTTGCATTCTCAGGTAACGCCGGCCAGTTATTCCCGGAAGGACACTTCATCTCCATGGAGTGCCTCGCAGCCTCCCTGAGACAACGAACCATTATATCATCCACATAATCATCATCATTGCCCCACTTGGGCGCACTCTTTACAAAGTCAAGTCGCATCTCCTCTTTGCCCTCCCAATTGGTCTTCAGGGCATCTATCAACTCCTCCATCGTATACTTCTTCTCATCGAAGATAAGCTTCTTCACCGCAGCCAGACTGTCCGGATTCTCGACCCATGTGAAAAAAGTAGTCCATGCATTGCCCCGCTCTCCCTCAGGCTCTGTTGCATCAATACCTCTCTCCACAGAGCGCTCGGAGATAGCCGAAAGAAACGGACGACCGTAATACTTCGGGCTCTTAACCCGGCCAATGTTGACCACTCGCGCCCCAAAGTTCATCAACCACTCCATCTGATTGACCCAGGCCTCAAATAACTGCTCAAAATCCGTAAACTTACTCGCATCCCCTGTCTGAGGTCCCATCTGCATATTGATACAATGGTCATACCCATTATGCAGGGCATACTCAATCATCTTGGAGGTATTCAAAGTCGCCGAAGCCATACGACATGGCTGAGCACCATGCTTGGTAGGAGGACAGGGCGACATGCAGGCCTGATGTACCCATGCTCTCATCTCCTTCAATGGATGATTGTGCCAATACATACCATTGGCAATCAGGATAGGATCATTGCGTATGCTCGGATAACCCAAACCCTGACGGATACACTCGAATATCTCCCTCATCACCTCGTCCTTTACCTTGGGATGCCACCTGAACGCAAAAGTCGGATTAGCTACCCGAATAAGCCTGGCTGCCTGCAAAAAGGCAATGGTCAAATCATTGCATGCATCCGTACCATCCTGATTCACACCGCCTAAAGTCCATACATAGGTGCCGGGTATGCCCTGAATCCCTTCTGCCCCAAGCCTTGGAATATAATGGCCCAGTTCATAAGAACGGATCATAACCTCTCCAATAAGGTCAAGAGCCTCATCCTTTGTAATACTCTTATCTATATTGACGTCTTTGTCATAGTAAGGCCAGTGGTAGTAATCCGGACGGGCAGGCCATGCCCCCTCCAGGTCTTCAAACCGGGTCCATACCTGTATAAAGTGATCATACTGGAAGGACTCCTGAAGATTCCTCGGAGGCTTTGCAGGTATATGATTACAGGTCTCTTCAATGCGTAAAAGCTCTTCTTTGCGCCTCGAATCCGACTCAAAGTTCTCTGCTATGATCCGGGCCAGCCTGGCATACCGCTTCGCCATTCGGATACAGGCCTCCAGAACAATCTGCATCGCCTCCCAGTTCAAGAGCTTATCATAAAGGGGAAGAGCCTCGGGGCTGGGGTTGCCGTCTATCTTTTCCTCTGCCTCGTCTATCTTCACCTGAATCTCATCGATGATGTCCCCAAACGCCCTCTTGCCGGTCATAAAATATTCGTAGTCCTTGCCTGCATAACCAAAGCTGCCGCCAATAGGAAGCCCCCACATAATAACAGTACACATGATCTTTACTGCCTCTTCACTGGAGAGGTCTCTCATCACCTTGCCTAAGCTGTCCCTCGGGCCCCAATAATTGTTAATATCTGCCATAATTTTGAGCGATTCTTCTTCTGGCGGAGGTATTAAAATCGGGTCATTGTATATCTCCTCATTTATGAAGCTTGCTATATCTGCATGCCACATGATGGTATTTGGAAGAGTCCCCAGATAGCCAACGATCTGTGAATGATCCGTAATGAAGATAGTAATATTATCGAATACATAGGCCAGTGCCTTTGCCCTCCTCATTATAACAGGATCGTTCTCGTTCTGCTTCCATGACTCGGTAAACAAAATAGGCTTCTCAAGGTCAACATGGAGACCCGGCTCATACATCCCTCCCTTTCTACCCTTCTTCCAGACAGCCTTCCTCAGGTAATTCAGCCTCTCGGATCTGCCTTTCTCGGCTGCCCACCACCACTTTCTTTCCTTTTCAAGTTCCTCAATACTCTTTTTTTGATGTGTTTCCATTTTTACTTGCGCCTTTGTTGACATTCTACACCCCCTTTTTAATACTTGGTTTAGATTTTAAACCTTTGTTAAAAAATCTATCCTCCTTTTCTTTTTTTTAACCGATTTCCATATCGGCACTTACAATCTCCATGCTTTTGAAAAACTAACGGGGGATTTCACTACAAATCGAACGGTTTTCCATCAAAAGTGCGTATCTATTGGAGTCCCCAATATCCAGGGCCTCCCAACTCCGGTTTCTACCCTAGCCCCTGAATCGTCCTTTGTATGATGTTATCCTGCGTCTTGCGGTTTATATCCACAAAATGCGCGCTGTAACCTGCTACCCGCACGATCACCTCCTGATACTGCTCCGGATCCTTCTGCGCTGCCCGCAGCGTAGCATCATCTATCATATTGAACTGAACATGGTCGAGACCTAAATCCCCCCATGTTCGCATATATGACTTCCAGAGCTTATAACCCTTCTCTCCGGTAAGCTGCGTCGGCGAAAGACGCTGGTTCAATAAAAACGCTCTTCCCTCTGTTACATGGTCTATCTTACTGCATGACTTCAATACGGCAGTAGGGCCCTTCCTGTCCAATCCCGGCCCTGGGGATACCCCACCATCGTAAAGCGCGTCTCCCAACCTCCTGCCGTTCGGCAGGGCATGTACCATATTCGCAAAGTGGATATTCCCACTCACATTCTCAGGCAAAGCCGGCCATGGATTCCCGGAAGGACACCTTATCTCCAGTGAATGCCTCGCCGCCTCCCTGAGACAACGAACCATTATCTCGTCCACATAATCCTCATCATTGCCCCACTTCGGCGCATTCTTAACAAAATCGAGCCGCATCTCCTCTTTACCCTCCCAGTTGCTCTTAAGGGTATCTATCAACTCTTCCATCGTGTACTTCTTCTCATCGAATACAAGCTTCTTCATCGCTGCCAGACTGTCCACATTCTCTACCCAGGTGAAAAAAGTAGTCCATGCATTGCCACGTTCTCCTTGTGGGTCTAAAATATCAAGACCATTCTCTACAGAGCGCTCGGAGATCGCAGAAAGAAACGGACGGCCAAAATACTTAGAGCTTCTTATTCGACCAAGGTTTACTATTCGAGTCCCAAAGTTCATCAACCATTCCATCTGCTTGACCCATGCCTCGAATAACTGCTCAAAGTCCGTAAACTTGGACGCATCTCCTGTCTGAGGGCCCATCTGCATATTGATTATATAGTCGTAGCCGTTATGCAGGGCATACTCCACCATCTTCGAAGTATTCAGAGTCGCTGTAGCCATACGGCATGGCTGAGTACCATGCTTAGTGGTAGGACATGGCGACATACAGGCCTGATGTACCCATGTCCTCATCTCTTTCAATGGATGATTATGCCAGTACATACCATTGGCAATCAAAATCGGATCATGACGAATGCTGGGATAACCCAGACCATGACGGATACACTCGAATATCTCCCGCATCACCTCGTCCTTTACCTTGGGATGCCACCTGAACCCAAAGGTCGGATTCGATACACGAACAAGCCTCGCCGCCTGCATAAAGGCAATAGTCAGATCATTGCACGCATCCGTACCATCCTGATTAACACCGCCTAAAGTCCATACATAGGTGCCGGGTATCCCTTGAATCCCCTCGGCCCCAAGCCTCATAATATAATGACCCATCTCATAAGCACGGATCATAAACTCCCCGACAAGATCAAGGGCATCTTCTTTAGTGATGCTCTTATCTATGTTCAGATCTTTGTTATAGTAAGGCCAGTGGTAATAGTCCGGACGTGCCGGCCATGCACCCTCCAGATCCTCAAACCGGGTCCATACCTGTATAAAATGATCATACTGTAAAGACTCCTGAAAATTCCTCGGAGGCTTTGCAGGTACCCGCTCACAGGTCTGTGAAATACGCAAAAGCTCATCCTTTCGCCTGGAATCCGACTCAAAGTTCTCGGCTATGATCCTTGCCAGCCTGGCATAACGCCTTGCTAAACGGATGCAGGCCTCCAAGATAATCTGCATCGCCTCCCAGTTCAAAAGCTTGTCATAAAGGGGAAGAGCCTCGGGTCCTGGATTGCCGTCTATCTTCTGCTCTGCCTCGTCTATATTCACCTGAATCTCATCGATGATATCCTCAAAAGCCCTCTTGCCTGTCATATAGTACTCATAGTCTTTGCCTGCATAACCAAAGCTGCCGCCAAAAGGAAGCCCCCACATAATAACGCTGCTCATGAGCTTGACTGCCTCTTCACTGGAGAAATCTCTCAACACCTTCCCTAAACTGTCTCTAGGTCCCCAGTAATTGTTCAGGTCTGCCATGATCTTGAGAGATTCCTTCTCTGGAGGTGGTATGAGAATAGGATCATTGTATATCTCCTCATTGACAAAACTCGCCATATCCACATGCCACATGATAGTATTTGGGAAACTCCCCTCATAACCCACTATCTGCGAATGATCCGTAATAAATATAGTGATATTATCGAATACATGGGCAAGCGCCTTTGCCCTCCTCATCATAACAGGGTCGTTTTCGTTCTTCTTCCAGGACTCGGTAAATAAAATCGGTCTCTCAAGGTCAACATGGAGACCTGGCTCATACATTCCTCCCTTTCTACCTTTCTTCCATACAGCCTTCCTCAGGTAATCCAGCCTCTTCGATCTCCCCTTCTCAGCTGCCCACCACCACTTCCTTTCCTTTTCCAATTCCTTAATATCCTTTTTAAGATATTCGTCTCTTTCTTTCTCTGATCCTGCTCCCATATTCTAATACCCCCTTTCATTATAATATTATAACATTCTTCTTTGCACAACAATAGCCTCACTGAGAACGGTTCTTAACTAGTGCCCATCCAGAAATGGCCCTTTTGCCCAATCTCTGCGTCAGGCTCAGATTTTAATCCTCGAAATATGTCAATATATTCCTGCGGTTAAAATCTTCGCCTTCCTTGACCTTGAA